>CALQPL010000086.1 GCA_943332445.1 Bifidobacterium breve | reverse complement strand
ATCAGGGAGCGATCAGGCAAGGGATGGCTATGAGGATTCGCCAGCGTGGCTGGTCGGTAGTGCGGGTCGAAGGCCTATCCATGATTCCGACGTTGGCACCGGACGAGCGCGCGCTCGTTCACTGGGGGGCCGAGGTAGGACTAGGCGATGTCGTGGTTGCTCGGCGTATGGATCGACCTGAGTTGTTGCTTGTTAAACGCTGGGTGCGTTCAGAAGGCGATGGATGGTGGCTAGAAGGCGATAACCCCGGAGCATCTGATGACTCCCGCGCCTTTGGAGCGGTGGAAACAGATGCGGTCATCGGCAAGGTGGTTGCGCGATGGGCGGGCTGGAAGTTCGTTCGACTCTAAGGAGCCCACACAATCTTTCCCATCACATCTCCTGTGGCCATCGCGTTGATTGCGCTGGCCGCATCCGTGAGGGGAACTACGCGATCAATCGTTGGACGCAGTCCTGTTCCTTCAAGGAACGACACCAACGAACTCAGTTCACCGACCGTCCCCATGGTCGAACCCAGCACCTGCAGTTGAAGAAAGAACAGACGTGAAAGGTCCGCTGGCGGCATGGAACCGGTGGTTGCACCACTAATGATGATGCGCCCACCAGGGCGCAGGGACTTCATGGAGTGCGACCAGGTGGCTTCACCCACCGTCTCGATCACCGCATCAACTCGGTGTGGCAGTCGCGCACCTGGTTCAAAAACTGCATGGGCACCAAGGGAGAGCGCAAAGGCCCGCTTGTCTTCTGAGCGACTGGTGGCCCACACGCGCAACCCCATGGCGCGCCCCAAGGCGATGGCTGCGCTGGCAACTCCGCCGGCAGATCCTTGAACGAGCAAGGTTTCGCCCGGCATTAACTTTCCGACGGTGGTGAGCATGCGAAACGCAGTAAGCCAAGCAACAGGTAAGCAGGCCGCTTCCTCAAAGGAGATGCCCGATGGTTTGGCAATGACATTGCGACTAGGTACCACGACGTATTCGGCGAAGGTGCCGTCATGGACTTCGGAGAGCAAGGAGCGACCGGGATCCAATGTTTCGTCGCCACCACCTGCGGCGGGATCGGCAATAACTCCGTGCACGATGACTTCGCGACCGGTGTCATCAATTCCGGAGGCTTCACAACCCAAGGTGATCGGGAGTCGCTCCGGAGAAATCCCCACTCCGCGCAAGGTCCAGACATCGTGGTGATTTAAGCCCGCTGCTTTGACTTGTACGCGCGTCCATCCAGAATCCGGAAGCGGGATAGGAACGTCCACTAGGCCTAAAGCCTGGATGGGGTCTTCGGGTGAGCTAGTTAACGCGCGGGCAGCAAGCATGGTGCAAGCCTAACGCCGAACCCGATGGGCAAGCAGGGACTTTCGTCGCTGGATGCGAGCTAATCTTCTTCGTCGTCTTCGAGTCGAGCCAGCCAGGTGGCCAACCGCTCAACCGGGGTTTCAAATTCGGGATTGAGATCAACGAAGGTGCGCATCTGATCGGTCAGCCATTCAAAGGTGATCGATTCCTCGCCACGGCGTTGATTGAGTTCTTCTAAACCACGGTCGGTGAAGTACATAGTGCCTCGCAGAAAGGGGATTTAGGAAAATGCCTGAGCGACAAGTTCCTTTTGTTCGCCGTCGTGAACGCTGTGTGATCCGCTGGCGGGAGCTGAGGCCGCATCTCGAGAGACCAGCCGCACCGAACGAGCCAAAGCAGGGCCGAGGTTGAGGCCAACAAATGGCCAGGCACCTTGGTTTGCAGGCTCTTCTTGAACCCACAGGACTTCGACGTCGCGCGGGAACTGGCTGATCGCACGAGCAATGTCAACGACGGGCAGCGGGTACAGCTGCTCAACGCGAATGATCGCTGTGGTTTTCGCGTCATCGCCCAACGTGGCGCGATGGGCGAGCAAATCGTGCGTGACCTTGCCTGAGCAAAGGATCACCTTGCGGACACGCTGGGTATCAACGGTGGAATCTTCGATGATCGGTTGGAAGCGACCGTCGGTGAAATCGGAGGTAGCCGAGGTCGCGGCCTTGTTACGCAACATGGACTTGGGTGTGGCCACGATCAAGGGGCGGACACGCTCACTCAAAACGTGGTCTCGCAACAGGTGGAAGTACGAGGCCGGAGTGGAAGGCATGGCCACCGTCATGTTGTCCTGCGCGCATAGTTGCAAGAAGCGTTCGATGCGTGCCGATGAGTGGTCAGGGCCCTGGCCTTCAAGACCGTGCGGCAGGAGCAGCGCAACAGAGGAACGTTGCCCCCACTTTTGTTCTCCGGAGGCGATGAACTCGTCGATGATGGTTTGGGCACCGTTAACGAAGTCACCGAACTGCGCTTCCCACATCACCAGCGCCTCGGGGCGGGCAACGGCGTATCCATATTCAAAGCCCAAAGCGGCGTATTCACTCAGCAGGGAGTCGTAGGCGTAGAGGCGCGATCCATTGCTGTACAGCTGCTTCAACGGTTTGTACGCGTGGCCATCAAGCTTGTCCATGATGACTGCATGGCGCTGACCAAAGGTTCCACGACGACTGTCTTGACCAGCAAGACGCACCGAGCGACCTTCGGCAAGCAGTGAACCCATCGCCAACATTTCGGCAGTGGCCCAGTCAATGGTGTCGTCTTGAACCATTTGCGCACGGCGTTGCAACTGTGGTGCCAAGCGCGGGTGAACGTGGAAGCCGTCAGGGAGATTGATCTGGGTATTGATCACAGCATCGATTTGATCGGTGGAAATGGCAGTGTCGACGATTTCAGATGATTGAACGGGCGCTGGGGTTGCTGCCTCGATGGGTTGAGCTTTGGCTTCTTGAACTTCGGTATGAGCACTCTCAAGGAGAGTCTGGAATTCCTTCAAAGCCTGTTCGGCTTCTTCCACGGTGATGTCACCACGACCCACTAGGCCTTCGGTGTACCGCTTGCGAACCGAACGCATCGTGTCAATGCGCTCGTACATGGTGGGCTGAGTCAAGGACGGGTCGTCGGCTTCGTTGTGTCCGCGCAATCGGTAGCACAACATGTCGACGACGACGTCCTTGTGGAACTCCTGACGGAATTCAAAGGCCAACCGTGCTGCGTAAACAACGGCTTCGGGGTCGTCACCGTTGACGTGGAAGATCGGGGCTTGAATCATGCGCGCGACGTCCGTGGCATAGACCGAGGACCGGGAGTGTTCCGGCGCGGTGGTGAATCCCACTTGGTTGTTCACGATGACGTGGACGGTACCGCCGGTGCGGTAACCACGCAGTTGGGAAAGGTTCAACGTCTCGGCAACAACGCCTTGGCCGGCAAAGGCCGCATCTCCGTGCATGAGCAACGGCAAAATATTGAACGGGCCATCTTCTTTGCTCATCATGTCCTGCTTAGCGCGGACGATGCCCTGCAAGACGGGGTTTACTGCTTCAAGGTGAGATGGGTTGGCGGCCAGGTACACACCGCACGTTGCTCCACTGTCGGCGGTGAAGGTGCCTTCGGTACCGAGGTGATACTTCACATCGCCAGAGCCTTGAACGGAACCAGGCATGACTGATCCGTCAAACTCGCGGAAGATCTGGCTGTAGGACTTGCCGGCAATGGCTGCCAACACATTGAGTCGGCCACGGTGTGGCATACCAATGCAGACTTCCTGAAGACCAGATTCAGCAGCAGCTGAGAGCACCGCATCCAACAATGGGATCAGCGATTCGCCGCCTTCGAGGGAGAAACGCTTTTGACCCACGTACTTGGTTTGCAAGTACGTCTCAAACGCTTCACCGGCATTAAGGCGACCCAAGATGCGCAATTGCTCAGCGTGGTCTGGCTTGGCATGGGGGCGTTCGAGGCGGGCTTGCAGCCAGCGACGCTGTTCAGGGTCCTGAATCTGCATGTATTCCACGCCGATGGTGCGGCAGTAGGAATCGCGCAAGAGCGCCAAGATGTCACGCAGGGTCGCGATGGGTACGCCACCAAAACCACCGGTAGCAAATTCACGATCGAGGTCCCACACGGTCAAGCCGTGTGCAGCAAGGTCCAGATCTACGAACTTACGTTGTTCGTATTCGAGCGGGTTCGTGTCGGCCATGAGGTGTCCGCGCACGCGGTAGGCGTGGATCAGTTCCTGGACGCGAGCAGTTTTGTTGATGTCATCTTCGTGTGATGCGACAACATCAACTTCCCAGCGGATGGGCTGGTAAGGAATGTTGAGCGATGCAAAGACGTCGTCGTAGAAGTTGTCTTCGCCGAGCAAGAGCGAGTGAACCACGCGCAAGAAGTCACCCGATTGTGCTCCCTGAATGATGCGGTGGTCGTAGGTAGAGGTCATCGTCATGATCTTGCCGATGGCCAAGCGCGCCAAGGTCTCAATTGATGCACCTTGGTATTCAGCTGGGTACTCCATGGCGCCAACGCCAATGATGGTTCCTTGGCCTTGCATCAATCGAGGTACGGAATGGACCGTGCCAATGGTTCCAGGGTTAGTCAGCGTGATGGTGGTGCCAGCGAAGTCATCAACCGTGAGCTTGTTGGCTCGCGCTCGACGCACAACGTCCTCGTAGGCGGCCCAGAACTGAGCAAAGTCCATCTGGTCGCTGAACTTCACGGAGGGAACCAGCAATTGCCGTGAACCATCGGGCTTGGCAATGTCAATGGCTAGGCCAAAGTTAATGGACTGGTTCTTTTGGACGGCCGGCTTTCCATCCACGGTGGTGAACGAGTAGTTCATCTCTGGAATGGTCTTCAAAGCGCGCACTATGGCGTACCCGATCAGGTGCGTGAACGAGATCTTGCCGCCCCGTCCGCGGGCGAGTTGCTGATTAATGATGAGACGGTTTTCGATCAAAAGTTTTGCCGGAACCGCGCGCACGCTGGTGGCGGTAGGGACACTCAAGGACGCATCCATGTTGGTCACCACTCGGGCCGCTGGGCCACGCAGAACGTCAGTGTTTTCGTTTACATCTGTTGCTGGCGCGGAAGCCGCTGCGGGCGCTGGGGCAGTGGGTGCGGGTTGGGGAACAGCTGGTGTGGCTACCGGCGCTGGTGCTGCAGGTTGCGCTGGTGCGGGCACCGCTGGAGTTGCCGCAGGGGTACTGGCAACTGCCGGACTCGTTGAGTCGGTGGGGGAGTAATCAGCAAAGAAATCCCACCACGCTGGGTTGACACTTTCTTTGTCTCGCAAGTACGACTGATACATCTCGTCGACGAGCCATTGATTGGGTCCGAACGCATCCAGGGGGGACTCGGCAGTCACGGGTTTTCGGGCCTCTCGCACAGGGAACCGGTCGGTCACAAAGACTAGCCCCGGCGCTTTTGGGCACCCAGAGCGGGCACAGCGCCCAGACCAGTCGTTGAGCCTGCTCCGCAATCCACAACGAGCTACTCGGGCGGTGGTCCCCAATAGGGCTTCATGCGCGCATCGTCTTCCCAGCCGGGCACGATGCGCAAAACACGTCGGTCGTTGCGCAAGATTTCGTCAGCGTGGGCGCGAACGGCGTCAAAGTCGTCGGTGGCATGCAAGAACTTGCCGTCAAAGTCATCCCATTCACCGTGGGCACAAGCCACCACTAAATCGCAAATGCGCTCAACGGGT
>CALQPL010000085.1 GCA_943332445.1 Bifidobacterium breve | reverse complement strand
CATCATGACGATGACTAGCTTGGCACCGTGGACCAAGTCCATTGCCCCACCCATGCCCTTGACCATTTTTCCCGGGATCATCCAGTTGGCCAGATCACCAGCTTTCGAAACCTGCATGGCACCCAGGATTGCGGCATCAATGTGACCGCCGCGGATCATGCCAAATGACAACGATGAGTCAAAGTACGAAGCACCTGGCAGAACCGTGACTGTTTCTTTGCCGGCGTTGATCAAGTCTGGGTCTTCGGTGCCTTCGAGTGGGTAGGGACCGACACCCAAGATGCCGTTTTCGCTTTGCAAGACGACTTCAACCCCGACGGGCAAGTAGTTGGGAACCAAAGTGGGCAACCCAATGCCGAGGTTGACGTATTGGCCGTCATGCAATTCCTGGGCTACCCGGGCTGCTAGCTGTTCACGAGTCAGCGTCATGTCAGTTCGCTCCCTGTGCCGGTGTGACGGTTCGACGTTCAATGCGCTTGTTGTCCGCCTGTTCCGGGGTCAGCGCTACAACGCGCTGAACAAAGACGCCGGGCAAGTGGATGCTGTCGGGGGAAAGGTCGCCGGGCTCCACGAGTTCCTCGACTTCAGCGATGGTGATCTTGCCGGCCATTGCTGCCAGTGGATTGAAGTTGCGCGCACTTTCATGGAAGACCAAGTTTCCGTGACGATCTCCACGTAGGGCGCGAACAAGAGCGAAGTCAGTTGTTATCGATTCTTCGAGGACGTATTCGGTTCCGTGGTACTGACGCGTTTCTTTCGCCGGCGAAGCCAGTGCAATGGATCCATCTGCGTTATAGCGCCAGGGAAGTCCACCATCGGCGACTTGTGTGCCTACTCCCGCTGCGGTAAAGAACGCAGGGATTCCACATCCACCTGCGCGAAGTCGCTCAGCAAGCGTGCCTTGGGGAACGAGTTCAACTTCAAGTTCACCCGTGAGGAATTGGCGCTCGAATTCTTTGTTTTCGCCAACGTAGGACGACGTCGTGCGGGCGATGCGCTTGGCGCTGAGCAAGATCCCCAAACCCCAGTCGTCAACACCGCAGTTGTTGCTAACGACACGCAAGTCAGCGACTCCGGTGGCGTGAACGGCTGCGATCAGCTCGCTGGGGATTCCGCAGAGCCCAAATCCGCCGACAGCTAGCGAGGCTCCGCTGCTGATATCGGCCACAGCCTGGGCGGCTGATGCGACGACCTTGTCCATAACGCTCCCTTAAAGACGGTAGCGCTGACCCTATCCACGCGGGGCTGGCTGTGTCTGACCGCCCAAAAAAAGGCCTTTTTGTGCCTAGAAACCCCCAAATGGGGGCTCAAGTCCACCGAGGGTCCTGCCGATGGATACCTGTGCCGCAGTCCTGGGCACCTTCCCCCTCGTAAAGGACCTACCTCATGAACCGCTGGATCTCACGCGCATTTGCGCTGTTGAGTGTTCCCGCTGTGTTTGTGAGCATCTTGGCTGTTCCGGCGACCGCACAAGCCGCCACTGTGAGCGTGCCGGATTCGTTTACTTTCACGGGCAGTGGTTGGGGTCACGGCATTGGCATGAGCCAGGTCGGCGCCCGCGGTCAGGCTGCTGAGGGTCGCACCGCCAAGCAAATTCTTGAGTACTACTACACCGGCGCTTCGGTTGCCTCGTTCCGCGACGACATGGACATCCGCGTGAGCATGGCGTACCTCAAGACGTCGATGCGCATGCGCGTTGAAGGCCTGACTTCCGTTCCAGCTCGAGCCACCATCGTGGTGGGTACCAAGACTGTGAAATTGACGGAAAAAGATGTCGCCGTGATTTCGATTGTGGGAACACAAACCCAGGTCAAGCGCAATGGAGTTTTGGTCGCAACCGGATCACCCATCGTGGTCCGCTGGTCAGGAACACGCAATCCCGGAGCCAATGGTTCTGCGCCTGCGGTTTTGAATGCCACGACCGCCAGTACCTTCGACGGCGATGGTCACCGTTACCGCTATGGCAAGTTTGAATTGCGTGGCAAGTACTCCAGCGTCGTTAAGCGCACGAGCTTGACAGCCGTCAACGTCGTGCGTTTGCACGATGAATACCTCAAGGGTGTTGCCGAAGTCCCGTCATCGTGGCCAGAAGCCGCTTTGCAAGCACAAGTTGTTGCTGCTCGCAGTTACGCCTTGGTGAAGTACCGCGCAGGAGTGCGTGGCGGTTGCTGGTGCCACGTGTTTAAGGACACCCGCGACTTGGTCTTCGCTGGTTACCTCAAGGAATCGAGTTACATGGGCGAGCGCTGGGCTGCTGCTGTCAAGGCCACCAACGTTTCTGCCACATCCTCACAAACGGTGCTGTTCCAGGGTGCACCTGCTCAAGCCTTCTTCTTTCACTCAACCGGTGGCCGTACCCAAAACGCAGAAGATGTGTGGGGCGAAAAGGTTTCTTACCTGCGCAGCGTTGATGACCACTGGAGCTTGGACCCCAAGTACGACTCGTCCTTTGCTTTGTGGGGACCCAAGGTTCGCACGCAATCAACGGTTGCGTCTGCATTTGGTTTGCCCAACGTCGTTCGTCTAGACCTCAGCGATCGCTACGCCAGCGGTTCGGTGCGCACTGCTAAGGCGTGGAGTTCCACGGGCGTCATGAAGAGTTTGGCTGGTGGCACGGCAACGGCTCGTCTGTCATTGCTCTCTCGTTGGTACCAAGTTCCCGGCTCGACTCCTGTGCCCTCGTTCACCGTGGCCCCTAGCTCGGTTGCCGTTCAGTCCATCGTTGGCGCTCGCGCCGCTATGACCGGTCGAGTCCTGCCGGCTAAGCGCGCGGCCGGTTCAACAGTCATCTTGCAGCGCAAGAGTGCGGTGACCGGCGCTTGGTCAAATGTCACCAAGACCACGGTTTCAGCCACCGGTACTTTCACCTTTTCTCGCCCGTCAAGCATCGCGGTTCGTCAGACGTACCGAGTGGTCAAGGGTCCGGTGAACTGCGGAGGCAACTGCTTCTACAAGGGTTCATCCTCACGCGCCATCGCCGTGGCTTTTGCTAACAAGTGGGCCGTTGCTCCTGCAGCTGTTTCGCGCATCGTTGCTCAAACCCAGCCAGTCATCCGCGGCACCGTGGCACCGTTGAACGTTGCTGCCGGTTCGACGGTTGCTGTGCAGCGTTGGAACGCGACCACGAAGACCTGGGTTCGCGCTGGATCTGCCGTCGTCGATGCGCGTGGACGCTTCACTGCCCCAACCGCTGGTTCACCGGTGGGAATCAATCAATTCTCAGTACTTCTGCCCAAGCGCGACTGTGTGGCTGGTTTGTGCATGTACCAAGAGACGCGCTCAACGGTTGTGTCGGTTCATGTCACGAAGCCATTTGTCGTGACTGCAGCTGGCAAGGGTGTCAAAGGCAGCGTTGTTGTTGCCGGTTCCGTTAGCCCAGCGGCAGTATCCAAGGGCAAGACGGTCCGTGTGAGTGCTTACCAGCGTGGTCGTTGGATTCAGGTTGGCACTGCAACGGTGACGAGCACTGGAACTTTCCGCGCCACCATCACCCGCATCGTTGGCAAGTCGGTTCCGTTCAAGTTTGCGGTCACTGGCTCCCTGTGTGTCAATGGCACCTGCTCGTACACCGCTGCCACCCTCGCTAAGTCATTGACCTTCGTCTAACCGCGAATGATCGTTCGCGTGCCTTCTTGGCGGGCGAGATCGGTGAGACGCTCTTGGCTTTGGTCCGACGGGCAAACGAGGACCAATGATCCTTGATTGATCAACGTTGCCACCCATGCTTGGCCAATGGACGCGGCGGTCAAATCAGTGCCGCAAAACAACACTCGTTCGTGGTCTTCACGCATGGTGTCGGTCCAGGCCGTCACTAGATCGATGTCAGTGAATTCCTCTTGGCCATCAACGAGCGCGAGACGATCCGTTCCAAGCGACGGACCTGCGAAGTAGTCGCCGTGCGTTCGCACGCTGGTAGCAAAGTCAAGCGCGCCAACGGGCAGGTCCACGTCGCAGGGCAGTCCCAGCGGGCGAAGCGAGAGCACCACGAGTTCATCGGCTGGCGCCGATGCCAGGTCGGCTTGTGAGGTGATGACCACACTGTGTTGGGCGTGCGTTTCAAGATCAACGGCCAGGCCACATGCCCAGGCTGCTTGCAACCAGATAACGCTTTGCCAATGCAGTGGAAGGTTGAGCTGGATCGTGGCACCTTCGTCGACCGCTAATTCATCGGTGAGGAAGTTCGCCGTTTTGTTGATCCAGTTCGCCAGTGAGGTGGCGGACAGCTCAATGCGCTCACCGGTGTCTGTGTCGTAATAGGTGATGAGGGGTCCAGATGGATCCATCTTCAAGCGTTGCGCGAATAGGTCCACCAGATTCATAAGGCCCAAGCGTAGGCTCTGGTCTGTGTTGGAAGCCATAGTCCTTGTCGGCGGTGAAGGCACCCGCCTGCGTCCATTGACACTCACCACACCCAAACCACTCCTCCCCGTGGCTGGTGTTCCCTTCCTTGCCCACCAATTTGCTCGCTTACGCGATGCGGGCGTGGGTCGCATCATCTTGGCGACGTCCTATCGAGCTGAATTGTTCGCACAAGTCTTTGACGGTGGCACCTTCGATGGAGTCGAATTAGTTTTCATTACCGAAGACCACCCCATGGGTACCGGAGGAGCCATCGCTAACGCTGCGACTGGCCTGACATGTGGTCCCGATGAACCCGTGATCGTTTTCAATGGTGACGTGTTGTCTGGACATGACTTGACCGCTCAGCTTGCGGTGCATACCTCGGTTGATGCGGACGTTACCTTGCACCTTGTCGAAGTCGATGATGCGCGCAGATTTGGCTGTGTTCCGAGCGACGACAATGGGCGAGTTACGGACTTCTTAGAAAAGATGCCAGAGCCGGTGACCAATCAAGTCAACGCTGGTTGTTACGTCTTCAAGCGCAAAGTCATCGCCACGATCCCTACAGACCGGCCGGTATCAGTTGAGCGGGAGACCTTCCCTGGCTTGCTCGCCGACAACGCACATATTCAGGCGTACGTCGAAACGGCTTACTGGCTTGATTTGGGAACACCGGCTACGTATGTCCAGGGTTCGCAGGACTTGGTCACTGGCGTCATCGCATCAAGTGCCTTACCCGCTGCTGTTGGCGAGTCATTGATCTTGTCTGGTGCACACGTTGTGCCCGAGGCGCAGGTGTCAGGTGGCTCAGTGATTGGGCACAACGCGCGCATTGGTCAGGCTCGCGTGGGCGGATCGGTCCTCTTTGATGATGTCGTTGTTGGCGATGATGCGTACGTGGAGGATTGTTTGATCGGCACCGGAGCAACCATCGGTTCAGGTGCGCGCTTGGTGCGAACGGTTGTGGGGGATGGCGCCGTCATCGCTGCTGGAACTGAGTTGCAGGATGCTCGGGCGTGGAACGAAGCCGGCGAGCTCACCGTCACTTCTGAATAAGAAACTCCGCAATATCGCGTGACGGACGCGGTGTCAGTTCACCGAGCGGGTATCCCACAGCGATTGCCCCCATGGGGTGCCACTGCGCAGGCATATCAAGAACGGGTCGAACATCGTCTGGACAAAACAGCGTGCTCGAAACCCACGCCGTTCCCATTCCATGAGCCGCAGCGGCCACCAGGAATGACTGCACCGCTGCCCCCATCGACAAAACGAACATGTCCCGCTCGGCGGTCTGTCGCCGTTCATCGGGGTAGTCGTGTTGGGCATCAAGAACGAGCACGGGAATCACAAGTTCGGGGCAACGCTCTAACAGT
>CALQPL010000084.1 GCA_943332445.1 Bifidobacterium breve | reverse complement strand
TACCTTGTTGCCACTTGGAGAGGCGTTTCGCGATGGCGGGTGCGTGCGTTAGGTATCGCCACTCATCAGACCATTCCCGGAAACTCGAACAAGGGGTTGTCGCCTTCGGTGGTGTGTGGCGTGGTCGGGTGCATCTTCATCGTTGTTGCCCCTTCGCTGTTGTCAATCGTGGTGGGCGCAGTCGTCGCCATCGCCGGCCCCCGCTTGCTGGCGCGCTTGGAATCTCGAAGCGATCGGATATTTCGTCAACGTTGTGAACGTGATCTGCCGTTGGCGTTGGATCTCGCAGCTGCTTGTCTTGTGGGCGGCGCTCCCTTGGCAACAGCTATGGGAGAGGTTGCGCGCGCGATCGGAGGGCCGTTGGCCCAGCAATTAGATGTGGTGATCAAACAACTGCAACTAGGTGCAGATCCAGTGGTCACCTGGCGAACTCTGGGACCTGGTGAGGAACTCAAACGAGTCGGACAGGCATTGGCTCGTAGTTCGCGGGCTGGTTCGGTGAGCGCTCAGGTGTTGCAGTCGATGGCTCGTGAGTCGCGACAGCGATCGCGCCTTGAGGGACAGGCCAGGGCCCGACAAGTGGCCGTGCGAACTGCGGGCCCGCTGGGATTGTGTTTCCTTCCGGCCTTCGTACTGCTGGCGATCATCCCCGCGGTCTATGGCGCAGTGCAGCCACTGCTTGGTTAGGAAAATGTGAGAAACACATCTCAAGATGCAGTATGCGAATCAAAGAAATCGAGAATTTCTTTGGCTGCGTCAAATGATGAGGATTGTTTACCTAACGCCCGCTGAAGTACGGGTGAGAGCTCTGGACCACCAGGGTACGTATGTCCTGTTCCCTGACTGGAAAATAGCTTGACCTCTGATCCCGCAGGGCAATTGACGAATGTGCGTTTCACGGTATCTGGGCTGACTTGTTCGTCAAGATGTGTCGTGGCGCATCCGTGGTTCTTCGCCAACGCATCAGTAACGGCAACAACGTCGCCAAGGTAGATTTCACCATCTGGACCGGGTCCTACGTCGGTGTCGCCGGTATAACGAACCGAAATGTCACCGGTGCCATGGAAGATTGCCAAAGGAACAGCTGGCTTTCCAACGCATGGGCGTACGAGTGTGACCCCGGACAGTGGAGCGGCCGCTGCGATGCCATTCAGTTGGCAGGCAAGGTAGGTGGCAAAGCCTCCACCGAGCGAAAAGCCTGAAACGTATTGTCGTTTGCTGTCTGTGCAGTATTTCGTAGCCAGGGTGACCAGCATCTGTTCAATGAATTGCGGATCCTGGGTTCCTTTGTCGTATCCAGGGATTGACCAGGTGGAGTTCTTGCGGGCTTGTGGGGCGACAAGTAGATAGCCACGCGATGGTGCTCGTTGCGCCATTCCTGAAAACTTAGTGACGTATTCGACTGCTTCACCGCTAGCACCGTGTAAGTCAACAAGAACTGGTACGGCTTTCTTACCCGTGTATCCCCGAGGTAGCCACACGTTATAGGTGCGAACACCTGATCCACGGGTGGTGATTTTTTGTTGTTCACCGGGCTTGGTTGTGGTTAGCGGTTTCGGACAGCCAGCCAGCGTGGGCGACGATGTGCTTGACGGTTGCACTGTCGAGACGTTCGCGGCGCAACCGGCCAAGAGCGCAGGAACGACAATGGCGCAAATCCACATCATCAGTGGCACCGTTGCTCGAGGCGTCCTCTTCGACGAAATAGTCCAGTGCATTGCCACATCAAACCGGAAAACCCATCGATGCGAAACCAAGACGGGCAAGCCCTGAGGGCCTGCCCGTCTGATTCACGCTTGGTGTGACCTAGGAGTTATGGGGTCACGCTGGGGCTGGGGCTCGGTGTGGGGTCATCGTCACTGTGACCATCCACGTCGTCGTTGCCGCCGCCACCGTTGACGCTGTCTTCTCCACTGTCGGAGGAGAGGTCGTCATCACCGTTGCCGCCGTTGATGCGGTCCTTGCCGGAGCCGCCTTCGAGGGAGTCGTCACCGCTGTTGCCGTTGATGACGTCATCGTCTTCATCACCGAAGAGGTCATCGTTGCCAGATCCACCGGCTACAAGGTCACGGCCAGTTCCACCGTGGACGGTGTCGTCACCCGTGCCACCTTCAACGAAGTCCCGACCGCTGCCACCGTTGAGACGGTCGTTGCCGGAGTCGCCCTTGATGTGGTCGTTGCCCGCGCCACCGTCGATGCTGTCAGCACCGCCGCCGCCAAAAATGTGGTCAGCTCCTGCGCCACCAACGATCACGTCGGCACCGGTTGAGCCGCAGATGATGTCATTACCTGAACCACCGCGAACTGTGTGACGTCCACTTCCGCGAACGACGATGACGTCGCGACCAGAGGTCCCACGAATCACGCTCTTGCTTGAGACGATCGTTGCGCGCTTGCCTTCGCAGGTCCGTGACGTCGCGGATGCGCTCGAAGGTGCTGCCAGTGCGCTCGTGCCGGCGATGAGTAGACCGGCAGAAACGGCGGTCAGAATCTTCTTGTGCGTGGTGTTCATAAAAACTCCTGGTGAATCGAAACGGGAAAATCTTAGTCATGCGATGAAACCAATATCGGCTTGCCCTTTCTTCAACTGTAGGACTGCTGACCAGGAAAGCAAGCCCGTTTGCCCAGTCTGGGCTGGGCTTGCGCTGTATTTAGGACGCTATTAATCGTTCACGCCTGACTGGTTCTTGATTGTCCAGAGTGCTCATTGATCCACAGTTTGCTGTTGCGGCGTATCCGGCGATGACGCTGATTGAACACACTCCCGTCACGCCTTAGCCGAGGCGACGTTCCGGCCGCTGCCGGTTGTTGGAGGTCTTGTGCGTCGATTCAGCCACGCTCTAAGAAGCCGCTTCTCATGCGTTACCCAAAGTGAAGCAGGAATGGCGACTGCGGAATATGCAGTGGCCACTGTTGCTGCAGCTGGTTTCGGCACTGTGTTGTTCAAGTTGCTGACCAGTGACATCATCCGAGAATTCCTGATGGACCTGCTGCGCCAGGCCCTTTCCTCTCTCTTTTGATGCTCGCGCGCCGGCGAACCTCATCACGAGGTTCGGTCACCGCTGAAGTTGCACTCGCATTGCCAGGTGTGATCATCGCCGCGTATTTGATGATGTTGGGTTTAGTTGTCGTTGGACAACAGGTGCGATGTCACAGTGCTGCTTCAGCGGTCGCGCGCGCGGTCGCGCGATTTGAATCGCCCGCCGCCGTTGATCGATTAGCCCAGCAAGCACTGCCTGCCGGTGCTCAATGGGAGACATCAAGCTCGGATGAATTGGTCACGGTGAACGTGACCTGGAAACTGCCAGCAACGTCCCTGGGTCGTTGGTTTCCTGCAGTGCGGACACAGGCGGTGGCACCTGTTGAACATTAAGCACAGATTCCTTGGGTGCGACAGTGGTGCCGGTGCTGTCTTAGTGCTCACTGGATTGGGCCTGGTCCTTACCTGCTTTCTCGGTGCCTTGTCTCTTGTCGGAGCCCTTGCTTCGCATCAGCGCGCGCAAACTGCGGCGGACTTTGCGGCGTTGGCTGCTGCCTCACGTAGTTGGCAAGGCTCGTCGCCAGCATGCGATCAGGCACGGATCGTTGCCGAGCTCAACGGTGGCTTGCTCGAGGGCTGTCTCTTGACAGTGGAAGCGAGTGACGTACGCGTCCGTGTTCGCGCACCCTTCGGGTTCACCGTTGTTGCGCAGGCTCGGGCAGGCGTGACGTTGGGTTGATGGATCTTCGTTCCTTTTGTGTGCAATTTGCTTCGCAATGGCGGGCATTCCTGATGTAATCAACTCATGGAGATCACGGTTACCTCGCCCGATGCCGGCGGAAAGCGCCTGGCTGTTGAGGGTGACGTCGATGTCCACACGGCCGATGAGTTCCGACGCGTCATCGCCGAATCCGAAACATCGACTCCTCTGACTATTAATTTGTCCCAGGTTTCCTTTATGGACTCCACGGGCTTGGGCGTGTTGATTGGTGCCTTGACGCGCTCGCGTGAAACAGGCTCTCGCTTGATCCTTGAGGCACTCAGCCCACGGGTTGATCGCCTGCTGAGCCTGACGGGCATCGCTGAGCAGTTCGAAATCACCGAATAATTCGGCCTTTTTAGGCGCAAAGCGGTGCGACACCGCCCAAATCTGGGCGCAGAGCCGGCTTCATTGGACAGTTTTCGCCCGTGTTGACCGTAGTATCGGCAAGCCCTCATCGCTCGTCGATGATGGATTACTTACCGTGCCTGACCAATTCGCCTTCCCCTCTTTAGGCGCTTGGAAGGCCTCATCCGAGGAGAACGAATGTCCGGGAAACTTCTCGCCGTGGGCGAGATCTCCCTGAGTGGGAACAACCTCACCTTTATCTATGCAGTCGTGGCCGTGGCCGTTGTTGCATTGCTGGTGGCACTTGCGTTGGTTAGGCAAGTCCTCAGCGCCAGTGAAGGTACCGACTCAATGAAGGAGATCGCAGTTGCGATCCAAGAGGGTGCATCGGCGTACTTGAACCGCCAATTCCGCACCCTTGCCATTTTTGCTGTCCTGGTCTTCGGCTTGTTGTTCCTGCTTCCGGCGGAAACAACGTCTGAAAAGATCGGTCGATCAGCCTTCTTCGTCGTCGGAGCTTTGTTCTCCGCCATCACCGGTTACATGGGTATGTGGTTGGCCGTACGTGGAAACGTCCGCGTGGCTGCCGCTGCTGGTGACCACGAGCCCAATGGCGAACAACGCGCCATGAAGATTGCCTTCCGCACCGGTGGTGTCGCGGGAATGTTCACCGTTGGTCTGGGCCTGCTTGGCGCCGGACTCGTGGTGATCTTGTACAAGGAAGACGCACCCACCGTCCTCGAAGGATTTGGATTCGGTGCTGCACTGCTCGCGATGTTCATGCGTGTGGGTGGCGGAATCTTCACGAAGGCCGCTGACGTTGGTGCGGACTTGGTCGGCAAGGTCGAGCAGGGCATCCCTGAGGATGACCCTCGCAATGCTGCCACTATCGCTGACAACGTTGGTGACAATGTCGGTGACTGTGCCGGTATGGCTGCTGACTTGTTCGAGTCATACGCCGTGACCTTGGTCGCTGCCTTGATTTTGGGTAAGGCCGCTTTCGGTACCGAAGGTTTGGTCTATCCGCTGATCGTTCCAGCTATCGGAGTCTTGACCGCAATTTTGGGCATCTTCTTGGTTGCCCCTCGTTCGGGTGACAAGAGCGCGATGACCGCGATCAACCGAGGCTTCTTTATCTCAGCGATCGTGTCTGCTGTTCTCGTCAGTGTTGCGACCTGGTTCTACCTACCTCCAACGTTGAAGGAGTTGCAGATTCCTGCGGCTGACCTTCGCTCGTTGGTTGGAAACAACACTGATCTGTTGAACAGCAACCCACGCATTTTGGCTATCGGTGCGGTAATTATCGGCATCGTGTTGGCTGCTGCGATTCAGCTGCTCACTGGTTACTTCACTGAGACCAACCGTCGCCCCGTTGATGACGTTGCCAAGACGTCTTTGACTGGCCCTGCAACGGTCATCTTGTCCGGTGTTTCCTTGGGCATGGAGTCAGCTGTTTACTCGGCCCTCCTCATCGGTTCCGCTGTCTTTGGGGCTTACCTCCTTGGACACGGTGTGCTCTTGCTGTCGCTCTTCGCAGTGGCATTGGCCGGCACCGGATTGCTGACCACGGTCGGCGTCATCGTCTCGATGGACACCTTCGGTCCGGTTTCTGACAACGCTCAGGGCATCGCCGAAATGTCTGGCGACGTGG
>CALQPL010000083.1 GCA_943332445.1 Bifidobacterium breve | reverse complement strand
ATCACGTCGGGGTCAATCTCAAAACGTTCAAAGTAGTGATGCGCAATTTGCTCAATACGGAATGCTGGAACATTGAGTTCACGAGCAAGGTTGGCGCGCTCCGATGGATCAAGGTCTGCCAGATGCTGTGGCGGGCGCTTGGCCTTGGGTGCGACGAAAACAAGTTCACCGGGTGTGGTCATGACGTCGTCAGCAATGCTGCAAGGACGAGCCAGACCATCGGAACTGTGACCAATAGCGAGTCGACGCGGTCAAGCAATCCACCATGACCGGGCAGGATTTGGCTCATGTCCTTAATCTGCAAATCACGTTTGACGAGGGACTCCCCCAAATCGCCAACCGTTGCCGACAACGTGGCCAAAACTCCCAGAACCACTCCTACCCACCATGGGCCATCCAGAAGAAACACCACACAGGCGATGGCAAAGATCAAACTCACCAGAATGGAACCGCCAAAGCCTTCCCATGACTTCTTTGGACTCACCAAAGGAGCCATCGGGTGACGACCGATGAACACGCCCACCATGTAGCCACCGGTGTCGCTGGCGGCAGTAACCAACACTGCGGTCAATACCTTGGCTGGCCCTTGGTCCTCTTGAATCAAAACGATCAAGAAGCTCGCCAAAAACGGAATCCAGGCCACAACGAAGGCAGCACACACTGCATCACGCACAGCGTTCGCGCCGCCCACCAATAGCCGCCACAGCAAGACCACGGGAATGACGCAGAGCAGCCCAGCGATTAAGCCTTCGGCACCGTAGAAGTAAGCGATGGCGGGCAAAAGGAGTCCAGCACCGAGCAGTGCAACAGGCGATAACAGATAGCCAGCCTGGGTGAGTGCTGTGCGGATCTCCCACAGCCCCACACAGATGCCGATGGAAATGAGAACGGCGAAGACATACTCAGGGAGCAACAAGCACGCGCCCAACACGAGGAACAACGACAGGCCAACAGCCGTTGCTCGACCGAGCGGGCGACCAGCACTTGGCCGCTGCGTTGTCTCCGGTGCACTCATCGCGGGCCCTCCTTCGGTGGGTCGTTAGACCTCGAGGAGTTCGCTTTCCTTGTGCTTCAAAATCTCATCGACGTGTCCCACCGTGCGGGTCGTCAATTCATCGAGTTGCTTTTCGGCACGACGCACGTCGTCTTCCCCAGCCTCGCCATCCTTGATCAGCTTGTCGAGGATTTCTTTGGCGTGACGGCGAATATTACGAATCGAAATCTTGGCGTCTTCTGCCTTAGTGCGGGCCACCTTGATGTATTCCTTGCGGCGGTCTTCGGTCAGCTCAGGCAACACCACGCGAATGACGGTGCCGTCATTGCTGGGGTTAGCGCCCAGGTCTGATTCGCGAATTGCTTTTTCGATGGCAGTCAAAGCGCTCTTGTCAAAGGGTGTGACCAGAACCATGCGAGCTTCCGGTGCCTGGAACGAGGCAAGCTGGTTAAGCGGCGTCATGGTGCCGTAGTAGTCAGCAACAATCTTGGCAAACATCGACGGGTTGGCCCGGCCAGTGCGGATAGTTGCGAAGTCTTCCTTGGCAACCGTGACAGCCTTTTCCATCTTTTCTTCGGCCTCGAGCATGGTTTCGTCGATCATCATGACCCCTTCGTGCTGGACGTGTGTGCACTTGCCACCGTGGTGGGGTGGTCGGCGGAAACCAGCGTTCCGATCATCTCACCATTTACCTGCTCTTGTGCGATGACCTTGGCGATGTTGCCGTCTTCCATCAAGTTGAACACGATGATCGGCAGATCGTTGTCCATGCACAAACTAAAGGCGGTGGCATCCGCGACCTTGAGGCCTCGGCCCAAAACATCGCGGTACTCGATGTAGCTAAAGCGCTGGGCATCGGGATTAGTCCGCGGATCGCTGTCATAGACACCGTCCACGCTCTTGGCCATGAGGACGACTTCGCAGTCGATCTCAAGTGCACGCTGAGCGGCGGTGGTGTCAGTGGAGAAGAACGGAGCTCCCAGGCCAGCGCCAAAGATGACGACGCGACCCTTTTCGAGGTGACGAATGGCCCGACGTGGAACATACGGTTCAGCAACTTGGCCCATGGCGATCGCTGTTTGCACTCGAGTGCCAATGCCTTCCTTCTCCAAGAAATCTTGAAGGGCAAGGCTGTTCATGACCGTACCGAGCATTCCGATGTAGTCCGCACGTGAGCGATCCATTCCGCGCTGGCTCAGTTCCGCACCGCGGAAGAAGTTGCCACCACCGATGACCACAGCAACCTGCACGCCCGTGCTCGCCACTTCAGCAATTTGCTTGGCAACGAGCTGGACGACGTCAGGGTCAACACCCAAACTGCCACCACCGAAGACTTCCCCTGAAAGCTTCAGCATGACGCGGCGGTAACCGCCAGTGGGTGTGGCCATAAAACTTAAGCTCCTACCTCAAAGCGAGCAAAGCGAGACACCGTGGTGTTGGCTTCGGTAAGGACAGCCCGCACCGTCTTCTTGCTGTCTTGGACCGACGACTGCTCCAGCAAGACGACTTCCTTGTAGAAGCCATTGATGCGGCCTTCGACGATCTTTTCCAACGCAGCTTCAGGCTTGCCCTCTTCGCGAGCCGTGGCTTCGGCAATGCGACGCTCGGACTCCACAGCCTCGGCCGGGATGTCTTCGCGGTTGACGTATTGGGGGCGCATCGCGGCGATTTGCATGGCGGTAGCGCGAGCCACTGCCTCATCGCCGTCGAAAGCCACCAAGACGCCGACCTGAGCAGGTAGGTCAGCCGAACGCTGGTGCATGTAAGCGGTGACTGTTCCGTCGAGGACGATGACATTTCCGATTTCGATCTTCTCGCCGATAATGGCGTTGAGGGCTTCGATACCAGCAGCAACGGTGCGGCCATCCGCCATCGCCGTGTTCATCAACGTCTCGACATCAGCGGTCTTGTTAGCGGCTGCAGCCGTAACAATCGCATCAGCAAGAGTTTTGAAATCATCGTTCTTGGCGACGAAGTCGGTCTCGCAGTTGAGTTCGATCATCGCGCCATCAGCGGCAGCAACCAAGCCATTGGTTGCTTCACGTTCGGCACCACGCTTGGCTGCCTTGGCGGCACCCTTGATACGCAATGCTTCAACAGCGGCATCGTAATCGCCATCGGTTTCTTCGAGGGCCTTCTTACAGTCCATCATGCCGGCGCCCGTGAGGTCACGGAGCTTCTTTACTTCAGCGGCGCTGAAATTTCCCATGAGTGCGCTACATCCCTTGTTCGTAAACGGTCAGGTAAAGGTGCGAATCAGGCTTCGCTGGTGGTGGCTGCCTCAGCAACTGCTGCGGGAGCAACTTCTGCTTCTGCTGCGGGGGCTGCTTCTGCAGGTGCATCAGCGGTGGCGCCAGCGAGAAGTTCGGTCTCCCACTCAGCCAACGGCTCGCCGGCAGCAAGTTCGGAACCGACTTCGTCCGTTGCACGACCTGCACCGGCACGTGCCATCAAGCCCTCAGCAACAGCATCCGAGATCACGCGCGTGAGCAAGCCCACCGAGCGAATCGCGTCGTCGTTGCCAGGAATCTTGTAGTCGACTTCATCGGGGTCACAGTTGGTGTCCAAGATGGCGACGACGGGGATCTTGAGCTTGTGGGCTTCGGCCACCGCAATGTGCTCTTTGTTGGTGTCCACGACCCACACGGCGCTCGGCACCTTGGTCATGTCGCGGATTCCGCCGAGGATGCGCTCGAGCTTGACCTTTTCGCGCTTGAGAACAAGCAATTCCTTCTTGGTCATGCCACTTGCTGCGACGTCGTCAAAGTCAATGACTTCAAGTTCCTTCAGACGCTGCAAACGCTTGTAAACGGTCTGGAAGTTGGTGAGCATTCCACCCAACCAGCGCTCGTTGACGTAGGGCATACCCACGCGTGTTGCCTGCTCAGCGATGGATTCTTGAGCCTGGCGCTTGGTGCCGACAAACAACACGGTGCCACCTTGGGCCACGGTCTGCTTGATGAACTCATAAGCGCTGTCGATGAAAGCCAACGACTGCTGCAAGTCAATGATGTAGATGCCATTGCGCTCAGCAAAAATAAAGCGCTTCATCTTGGGGTTCCAGCGACGGGTTTGGTGCCCGAAGTGGACGCCGCTCTCGAGGAGCTGGCGAGTGGTAACAACGGCCATGCCGAGTACTTCCTAACGCAAGCCGGCGAACGCGCACGCGCGATCCCCGGACAATTCCGGTTGACGTCAACGACCAGGTAGTCGAAGACCCTGACCTTCAGCGAGTCATTCCACCGAATGGCTCAGCCACCGAAGTGACACGAACTATTCGGACCTAAGGAACGAGTGCCCCACCATGAGTGGGTCGTGAAGGTGCGAAGTCAGCTCACCGAGGTGAACTGCTGGGTCTAAGGGTACGCGCTGGCCTTGCTGAGTCGTCCACAGCCCTGACTTTCCACCTTCGGCCCGCGCATGGAGGCCATGATTGACCACGCTCAGCCACGGTGGACCCATGATTGCCCCCTCAACCCGCGCGGTCCTGGTTTCCTGCCTGGCACTAGTGCTTAGCCTGTGCACTCCGGCGGTGGCTGGGGCCAGCGGTCAATGGCGGTGGCCCGTGACCGGACCGCATCGCGTTGTTCACCCCTTCCAGCCGCCAGCCCATGACTGGCTGCCTGGCCATCGAGGCGTCGACTTAGGCGTTGGATCGAGCCGCGTGGTCTCTGCCGTGGGAGCCGGTCGCGTCAGTTTTGTTGGACAGATTGCGCACCGGTCCGTCGTCGTTATCGCACATGCCGGAAACCTGCGTACTACCTACGAACCAGTGACCGCCACCGTTCGCCTGGGGCAGCGCGTTGCCGCAGGGCAGCGCATCGGCATGGTGCAAGGCAATGGATCACATTGTCGGCCCCGTTGCTTGCACTTAGGTCTTAAGCGAGGGACGACCTACCTCAATCCCCTACTGCTTTTTGCCCCAACGCGTGCACGACTGCTGCCGCACCTTGACCCTTAGTCCTGGACGACTTCGGCCATCTTTGAGCGCATTTGAATGACGGCCTTGGAGTGCATCTGACAGATGCGACTTTCGGTCACACCCAACACTTTGCCGATCTCGGCCAGCGTGAGACCTTCGTAGTAATACAAAGTGACGACAACTTTTTCACGTTCTGGCAAACCGTTGATGGCATCCGCGAGGATTTGTTTGGTCTCTTCGGTCTCAAAGGCCATCACCGGGTCTTCGGCTCGGGTGTCTTCCAAGGTGTCACCCAGGCTCACGCCTTCACCCTTGTCGCCACCACCTAAGAGTTCGTCCAAGGCCACGACATTGACGTACGAGACCTGGCTAAAAATCGTATGCAGATCACTCAGGGAGATCTCCATGTGAGCGGCAACTTCAGCTTCGGTGGGTGTGCGGTGCAGCGTGGTTTGTAGTTCCGCGTAGGCGCGCTCGACGCTCTTAGCTTTGGCTCGAACCGAGCGCGGAATCCAGTCGATCGATCGCAATTCGTCAATGATGGCGCCACGGATACGAGTAATGGCATACGTCTCAAATTTGATTTCGCGCGCGAGATCAAATTTAGTGATCGCATCAATGAGGCCAAAAATTCCGTACGACACCAAGTCGGACTGCTCAATGTTTGGCGGCAACCCCACGCCCACTCGACCAGCCACGTACTTCACCAGCGGCGAATAGTGCAAAATCAAACGATCGCGTAAACCTTGTTCTTCAGTGGCCTTGAAATCAATCCAGAGTTGGCGCAAGACGGCTTCGGCATCTGCGGGGTCGTCGTCAAAAATCCCTGCGT
>CALQPL010000082.1 GCA_943332445.1 Bifidobacterium breve | reverse complement strand
GCACAGGACGGTCACGCCGTACAGCAGGATCTTCAGCCCCAGCCATTTGGGATTGGTCTGCACACCGAATGGATCAGTGACCACCATCGTGTAGATGCCACCGATCGCCGTACCGGCGATGACCACAATGCGAACTGCGTAGTCGAGCTTCAAGCTCACCAACTTAATGGGTTTGTCACCTGCAACGTTGTGCTCGACTAAGACCAACGCGACCCACAGCGCGGTGAACAACAACACCGGAATCGCCAGCAACCTAAACTTTGCACCACGCTCATCAGCGATGATCAACAGCGTGCCCGATGCCAAAAACAGTGGCATGCACAACCGCGGACCCATGTCACAAAACGCCATGATCTTGAGCGAAATGCGTCGCGCATCCACGCTCAACCCAGCCTTAGTGACCTGCCGACTCGAGTAATAGGTACCCAAGTCTCCACCCAGCCAAAAGGTCAAAAGCAGCAAGTGGATGAGAAGAAGGATGGAGAAGAGAAAATTCGGCGGCTGTCCCATGGGGCAAAACGATACTCAACGGTAGGAAGGCTTCATCGAACCTAGGTGTGTGTGCGCCGTCACTGGCCCACGATGGCTCAGGATTGTTCGCGTTGAGCCCGAGCCGCATCATCGGCCTCGTCCTCGGCAGCCGCGGCTTGATCCATGCGGTCACTAATCCGGGCTAGAGGTGATTTCCAGGGGCCCTTGGGTTCTTTCTCCTTGGCAGATCCAATCTGACTGCGCACATTGCGCAAGAGGACCAAACTCACCAAGCCCGAGACCAAAATGCCGATCAGGGCACACACAAACAAATCCTTGACACCCACCAGATACAAAACGATCGCGGTCCCGAGGAACAGGGCGACACGCAGCGCGGTGTAACGAAGCAAGGCCACGGCGATCAGGCTCCGATGGACTGCGGCTTTTGCCGGCGTTCGGGGTCGGGACCATCAAAAGTTTCAATCACTTCGTACAACGTGTTGCGCTCCTTGGGAACAAACCCTGCATCGCGGATCAAATCGAGTAGATCAGTGCGGGTGAGTTTGTCGGGAGTACCAAAACCATCGGCATCGTGGGTGATCTTGTATTCCACGACGCTGCCATCGAGGTCGTCCACGCCGAAATTCAAACTCAACTGGGCCGTAGTCAAACCGTGCATAACCCAGAAGCACTTCACGTGCGGGACATTGTCAAAAAGCAACCGTGAGACGGCAAATGTCTTGAGGGCTTCAGCGCCCGTGGCCATCGGCAGGTGACTCAAACGGTTGTTGTCGTTGTGGAACCGCAACGGGATAAACGTAATGAACCCACCGGTTTCGTCCTGCAATTCGCGCAAGCGCAGAACGTGGTCCACCCGATGACGAGGCTCCTCGATGTGCCCGTAGAGCATCGTGGCTGGCGTCTTCATGCCTTTGCTGTGCGCCAGTCGGTGAATGCGTGACCAGTCTTCCCAGTGCGTGTCATGGTCAACGATTTGCTTGCGGATGTCCCAATCAAAGATTTCCGCACCGCCGCCGGTGAGTGAACTCAACCCAGCATCGATCAATTCATCCAAAATCTCGTCAGCGCTGAGTCCGCTAATGCGCTCGAACCAGTGGATCTCCGTTGCGGTGAACGCCTTCAATGCAACATTGGGTCCCAAGGTGGCGCGCAGCTCACTCAAACTCTTGGGGTAATAACGCCAGGGCAACGTCGGGTGCAGGCCATTCACGATGTGAAGTTCGGTCAATCCCTCAGGTGCCATCGCCTCCGCTAGGCGCACGGCTTCTTCGATGCGCATCGTGTACGCATCCGCTTCGCCTGGCTTGCGCTGGAACGAGCAGTAAGCGCAGCTCGCGCTACAGACGTTGGTCATGTTCAGGTGACGGTTAACGTTGAAATACACCGCATCGCCATTGAGTTCGGTGCGCTTGGCATGAGCCAACTGGCCCAGCCACATCAAGTCATCGGTTTCGTACAGCGCCACACCATCGTCAAAACTCAGCCGTTCGCCGGCAGAGATCTTGTCTTCGAGTTCGCGCTTGAGGCCTGAATCCATAACCTCACCCTACGCCGACCTATCGCCACAGACTCAGCGTGGCTAGTCCGATTGCGCGGCCTTGCGGGCTGCGCCGAGTTCACCCTGCCAACGAGCAAATAGGTCGTTCGAAACCCCCAACACATCCAGGACCTTGCCCGCAACAAAATCCACAAGTTGTTGCATCTGCGTAGGGCCGTGATAGAACGCCGGGTTACAGGGTAAGACAACAGCTCCAGCCGTATCCAGCGTCAGCATGTGTTCAAGCGTGGAGCGCGTAAAGGGAGTCTCGCGAACACACATGACCAACGGGCGACGTTCCTTCAAGGTCACATCCGCAGCGCGTTGCAAAAGGTCCTTACTCAGCCCCATCGCGATTCCTGCGACGCTTGCCGTGCTCGCGGGTACGACCACCATGCCCTTAGCAGGGTAAGAACCAGACGACGGTCCCGCGGCGAAATCGGTGGACGCCCACAACACCACATCAACATCGGTCGTGTCGCGATTCAGCAGCACCGCGAGGTCTTCGCGCCAATGAGCGTCACGCCACGCCAAACCGAGTTCATCCAGAATGGTTAAACGCGCGGATTTTGAAACCACGAGGTCTACTGATTCACCGGCATCGAGTAATCCGTTGATGACGGCCGCGGCATAGCCGGTCCCGCTAGCGCCGGAGATTCCGACGATCCAAGGCTGACGTGGTGAAGTCACGGGTTAACTGTGGTGCATGACCTAGTCCGTGCGCCACTCGCCCAACGATATTCCTAGGCCGATAGCCCAAGTGCCCAGAAGTTAAGCAAGGCAAAGGCGAACAGGCCCAACCCAACGAAGCCATTGACCGTAAAGAAGGCCCGGTTTACCCGGCTCAGGTCGTCAGCCTTGACTAAGGAGTGCTCGTAAGCCAAAGCGCAGGCGGTGAAAGCCACACCAGCCCACCACCATGGCGAGCAGTCAGTAGTCAGCCCAAAACCAATCAGCGCAAGCAGCGTTAGGACGTGAATGAAGCGGGCCGCTAGCAACGCATTGCGTACACCGAAACGAGCTGGCGTTGATTTCACACCTTCGCTGCGATCGAAGTCCACGTCTTGACTGGCATAAATCAAGTCGAAGCCGCCGATCCATGTCCCCACCGCTAGACCCAGCCATACAGCAGGTGCAGGAGACGGCGACGTCAAGCTTGCGGTCACCGCAACCCATGCACCCACCGGGGCAACGAATTGAGCGATCCCCAAAATTGCGTGCGGGAAATTCGTGAATCGTTTGGCATAGGGATAAACGATCAGTGGCGCAACCGCCAGAGGTGCAAGCAACACGCACCACCAATTGAGCGCCGCGCAAGCACCGAGGAACACCACCAAAGAAACGGCTGCACCCACATTGGCCGTTCGCACACTCACCGCGCCGGTAACTAATTCACGTTGCGCAGTGCGCGGATTGGCTGCGTCGATTTCACGATCAATAATTCGATTGGCTGCCATCGCGAAGGTGCGAGCCCCCACCATGGCCACGATGATCAGCAGGAGTTCGGCCCAGGCCATCGACCCCGTGGTCGCCTGCATCGCGGCTAACGCTCCAATGAGGGCGAATGGCAGAGCAAACACGCTGTGTTCGATCGTGACTAACCGCAAAAAAGAACGCACTGCGTGGGAACTGGCTTGGTCGTTGCTCATGGGCGTAGAACTCACGGTGCCAATCCATAGGAGGCCCAGCGCTGATTGACCAGCTCCACAATGCGGGGGTCTTGTGCCACAGCATCGGGCCATTCGCGGGTGTATCCCTCGTCGGCACGCTTGGCGGTGGCATCAATACCGAGCTTGCCGCCCCAGAACTGCTGGTACGAACTGTGATCAAGGTGATCAACCGGGCCGGTGGTGTGGAGCACGTCGTGGTCATAGTCCACGTTTCCCAACACTTGCCACGCTACTTCGGCGTAGTTGTGCACATCAACGTCTTTGTCAACGACGATGATCAATTTG
This sequence comes from Bifidobacterium breve, assembly GCA_943332445.1. GTDB lineage: Bacteria > Actinomycetota > Actinomycetes > UBA12327 > UBA12327 > AcAMD-2. The sequence goes on along the minus strand of CALQPL010000082.1, from coordinate 1,794 downwards.
GTCAATGACATCAGACCTGCACCCCACAGTGCGCTCATCACCTTCATCGCATGTTTGGGGAACTTCTTGTCAATACTGACAATCACGCAGTTATGGAAGACGCCGTACTCCGGCAAGTGATAATCAACAATCTCTGCATGCGTTAACTGCAACAACGGCAAGAAGATTCGCTCAGTGGCCATGCCAATAGGTCCATCTTCTTGGGGTGGTCGCCCCACAACGATGGATTGATACACCGGATTGGTCGTCATCGTCATCGTGTCGACGGTCATGACCGGAAAGTCTTCTTGTGGCGTGTAGTAACCCGTGTGATCGCCAAAGGGACCCTCAGGCTTGCGAGCACCAGGTTCAATCCAGCCCTCAAGGACGATTTGAGCGCCGGCTGCGACCTGCAAGGGCACCGTCAAGCAGTCAACAAGCTCCACGCGCTCGCCAGCGAGGAATCCGGCGAACAAATATTCATCAATTTCGGCGGGCAAGGGTGCGCTGGCTGCATACGTAACTGCCGGCGGACAGCCGAAAGCGATCGCCACAGGAAGTCGTTCGCCCCGACGCTCAGCCACCGCGTGGTGAGCATTGCTGTCTTTGTGGATTTGCCAGTGCAAACCGATCTGATTGCGGCTGTGCTTTTGCAAGCGGTACATCCCCAAATTGCGATCCCCGGTTTCCGGGTGCTTGGTGTGCGTCAATCCCAGATTGAGAAACACACCAGCATCGTCGGGCCACTGCTTGATGCCGGGAAGGAGATCCAGGTCGACGTCATCACCGCGCAGCACCACGGATTGCACCGTTGACTGCTTCACCACTTTCGGCGGAGCACTACGCAACTGCATGACTTTGCCCAAAGCGTCCTTAAGGCCGCCGACCCCCTTAGGAAGTTCGGGCTTCAGAAGTTCACGAATGCGCTGACCAATCTCGTCTAGGTCACTCACGCCAAGCGCGGCCGCCATTCGCTCGGTTGTTCCAAAAACATTGATGGCCAGAGGACTCTGACTGCCTCGGACGTTGTCAAAGATCAACGCTGGTCCACCAGCGGCCACCACGCGGCTCACGATTTCAGCCACTTCGAGTTCGGGATCAACCTCCGCGCTCACACGATGCAGCTGTCCCTTGGCTTCAAGGTCGGCGAGGAAGGATGGCAAGTCAGCGTTAGTCACAGTGCAATCATCGCAGGTGCGCTCTAGAGTGGCTTCGTGGTTCGCATTCTGTTGTACGCAGTCCCAGTAATCCTGGGGGTCTGGGCCCTTGTTGACTGTGCTCAAACAGCCAAACGGGATGTGCGAAAACTGCCGCGCGCGGCATGGATCCTGATCATCCTGATGGTGCCCATTGTTGGATCATTGGCCTGGCTGACCATTGGTCGCCGCAAGGGATCAGGTCCCCGACCAGCGCCTCGTCCCGTGGCTCCCGACGATGACCCTGATTTTCTGCGCGACCTGGATCGCAAAAAGCCTCGTCGTGATGGCGAACCTGGTGAGACGCCGCCCAGCTGACGCAGCGGATTTACAGCCCGGAATACGAATGCAAACCGGGAAGCCAAATGTTGACTCCAATGAAATTGAAGATCAATGACGCATATCCCACCAAGGCGATGACCGCTGTCTTGCGGCCCTTCCAGCCCACGGTGACCCGTGCATGCAAATACCCCGCATAAACAACCCAGGTAATGAAGGCCCACGTCTCTTTCGGGTCCCAACCCCAATATCGTCCCCACGCATTTTCAGCCCAGATCGCACCAGCGATAACAGCAAAGGTCCACAGTGGGAAAACGAAAGCAACAATGCGGTAGCCAAG
>CALQPL010000081.1 GCA_943332445.1 Bifidobacterium breve | reverse complement strand
GCAGGTGCAGGAGCGGACTTCACCATGGGTGGTGGCTATGGCACCGCACAGTTGGGTGGACCAGGCAACGACTTTATGTACGGCGGAACCGACGCTGACGTGGTTAACGGCGATGAAGACACGGACTGGCTTGAAGGTGGAGTCGGTAACGACACCTTGTCCGGTGACCTTCCGGCCCTCTTTGGTGTGGACCTTGTTCCACCGGGTGACGACGTGATCATTGGTGACAGCGGAAGCAACCTGCTCAATGGTGATGGTGGCGTGGACATCATGGTTGGTGGAACGCAAGGAACGAACACCATTCTCGGTGGCCTTGGCTTTGACTTCTCAACGTATTACAACCCTCGATCGATGGCTGCCCACGTTGCGGACTTGTCTTTGATTGCACCGCCACCAGGCAACCCGGCCTTGGGTCTACAAGATGCGTATCTCGACACCGAGGCACTGTCCGGCGGTGACTTGAATGACACCTTGTCCGGAGATGTCCGCACCACGTTGTCGGTGGTGGGCACTGTGGGTGACACCTTGAATGCAACCGATATTCCGAAGATCTCTGGCTTGAATACTTTGCTTGGTGGAAACGCTGCATACAACACCGGTGACATCCTCATTGGTGGTGGCGGTTCTGACACTTTGCAGGGACGCCAAGGTAATGAAGTCATGGATGGCGATGCCTACCTGCAGGTGCAAATTTCCGCTCCTGCTTCGCCGGCGATTACTGGCACGACCACGGTCGATCCCTCTGATGCAACGCGAGTGCTCGTTGACAGCATGACCCAGCTCACCAATGCGGTGAAGAGGAATGAATTCACCATCTCGCAATTGCGTATCGTTCGCTCGATCAAGTGGGCCAAGCACACCACCGAGCTCGATGTCGCGGTGTACAACAGCGCTCGCGCGAACTTCACTGTTGCTGCAGGTCCCAATGGCACGGTGCGCGTTACTGACAACACGGCTGGAAACCTCAATGAGGGTGTGGACACTCTGCGCAATATGGAGCGCATTCAGTTCACGGATCAAACAGTCAATATCGCCGCTCCCAATGCACCACAAAACGTGGCAGCGACCTTTGATGCAGTCAACCTGCGCATTCCCGTCTCGTGGACTCCACCAGCGGCCAACGGAAGTTTGTTTGCTGTGACGGGCTACACGGCGCGCGCGTTCAAGGCCGGAACTGATGTGTTGGTGGCGAGTTGCAGCACTGGCCAGGCCGGCCGCAACTGCAATATCTCGGCCAACGCGAACGGCATCGTGGCCTACGACGTCGATGTCGTGGCGACGAATACGTCAGGAACTGGTGTTTCTGGACCTAACCCGCCGATCACCCTGATCGTCCCAGGCGCGGTCACGGTACCTAGCCAGCCGCTGAATGTTTCGGGTATCGCTAACAACAGCTCGGTGGCGTTGAGCTGGACGGCCCCAACCGATAACGGTGGGGTTGCTGTTGACCGCTATGTCGTGACATCAACACCAGGTGGAACGGTGTGCACCGTCAATGTCGTGCCGCCGGCTGCTGCACCCGCGACAACGTGCAATGCAACCGGGCTGACCAATGGCACGACCTACACCTTCACGGTTCGTGCGCACAACGTTGCTGGTGACTCGTTGGCTTCGGCTCCATCCTTGGGCTTGACGCCACGCACCTTGCCGGCGGCACCAGGAGTGATTAACGGAACCGTTGGCGATCAATCGGTACAGCTTGGCTGGAGTGCTCCCAGTGACAACGGTGGTTCACCGATCACTGGTTACAAAGTTTTCCAGAGTCCAGGTGGTGCACAGGTGTGTAGCAACGTCATCGTTCCGCCAGCTGCTGCTCCGTCAACGAACTGCACCGTCTCTGGCTTGACGAATGGTTCGAACTACACCTTTACCGTCAAGGCGACAAACGTCGTGGGTGACTCCAATGCCTCGAGCCCGTCAGCGACCTTCACGCCGCGGGCAGCACCCACTCAACCGCTGAACGTGGTCGGGGCTGCTGGCGATCAGTCCATCACTGTCTCGTGGGATCGCCCGGCCAACGATGGTGGCTCAGCGATTACGAGTTACACGGTCAATCAAGCCGGCGCTGGTCAGGTGTGCACTGTGGTTCCTGCAGCGCCTGCCGCCGAGCCCGTAACGAGCTGTGTGGTGTCTGGTCTGACCAATGGCACGAATTACGCCTTCACGGTTCGTGCGGTGAACAGCGCTGGAACGTCACAAAGTTCCGGCCTGTCCACCCCGGTATCTCCTCGGACCGTCGCGCTTGCCCCGACGTCGGTCACGGATGCAGCGCGCAATGCAGGAGCAACCATTTCGTGGAACGCTCCAGCATCAGATGGTGGATCAGCGGTGACCGGTTACAAGGTGTTCGCTAGCCCTGGTGACCTGCAGGTGTGCACCGTGAACATCACGCCACCCTTCCTCGAACCTGCTACCAACTGCATTGCTAGTGGATTGGTGAACGGTACGTCGTATGCCTTCACGGTCAAGGCAGTCAACGCTGCAGGCGACTCGTTGCCATCGGCCCCATCGCCAACCATTACTCCTGACGGTGTAGCGCCGACGGCTGCGATGGTTGCACCTTCTGGTGTGTTCCAAATGGGTCAAACCATTGGATTGACCTGGAGTGCTTCGGATGCGGGTACCGGTGTACAAAACACCGATGTGCGCTACTTCCGAGTGCGCGCCGGTGGTGGAACCCCTGACTCATGGGAATTCCTGGTCCAGGGAACGACTGATCGCAGTGCAACGTTGACGGGTGCGGCGTGGGGTTATCGCTACTGCTTCCAAACCCGCGGCCACGATGAGGCCGGAAATGATGGCGCCTGGTCCGCGTCCAAGTGCACCAATGTGGTCGCCGACTCACGCTCGTTTGCTCGATCTGGGTTTGCCCTGAAGACCGCCTCTGGCTATATCGGCAACAACTACGAGACCACCACCACTAAGGGCGCCTACCTGCTGTCTACGAGCTCCCAGACGGTGCGTCAGGTGGGCGTGGTTGCCATGAGGTGCTCCAGTTGTGGTCTGGTCAAGGTCTACGTCGGCGCCACCTATGTGGGGCAGATATCGCTCTACAAGTCCGGTGCATCCAGCCGTTCGCTGCTCCTTCTGCCCCGCTTCACCAGTACCAAGGTGGGCCGGATCAAGATCGTGGTGGCATCGACCGGCAAGACGGTGCGTCTCGACGGAGTGGCGATCTCGGGCTCCTAGGACCCGCAGGCCGGTTCTGGCCTGCGGTTTGCCCTAAGACTTACCGAGGGGGGTGCCTGCCTAGGTGGGGCCTACCCCCTAGGGTTCTAGGTAGGCACGCAGCCGTGCCACACCCGTACTCAAGGAGAAGTCTGTGAACCGCAGTGAATTGGTGGCCGCTGTTGCCGCAAAGACCGGTCAGAGCGCCAAGGACGTTGACGCTGTCCTCAAGGGTTTTGCCGATGTAGTCGCATCCGAACTGGGCTCGAGCAAGAGCGCCAAGGTGAGTCTGCCTGGCTTCTTGACCTTCGAGACCGGCTTCCGCAACGCCCGTACCGCCCGTAACCCTCAGACCGGTGCTGAGATCCAGGTTGCCGCCACGCACACCGCCAAGGTGTCAGCTGGCTCAAACCTCAAGGCTGCGGCACAAAAGAACAACTAAGTTTCACCCAGCACTTCTACGCGCCGTCAAGGGCGCTCATCGCTTAGGCGGTGGGGTCGTCCTTGGCGGCGCGTTGCTGTGGGATGCCTTCGAGCAATTGCCGCACCTCGGATTCGCGATAGCGGCGGTGCCCACCCAGCGTGCGAATGGCCGAAATCTTTCCCGCCTTGGCCCAGCGGGTGACCGTCTTGGGGTCGACTCGGAACATCGCCGCCACTTCGGCAGGCGTGAGCAGGTTTTCTGCCTCGGACGAGTCGTGAACCATCGTGTAAATCCCCCTGTTAATTGATTGCTGTTGCCCATCCTGCCTTACGGACTGTCAAACTTAGGTGCTTTTGGGCGAAAGTTCCGATCTTGGACGAATTGTCTCGCCTGCCCTGAATGCGTAAAGGCGCCCTTTGAGGGTAGCCTTAGGAATGTTCCCGTAGCGGCCCGTCAGGGCCACCTGAGCACATGAGGGGGTCGAGCCATGGGGCGCGGCCGAGCCAAAGCCAAGCAGACCAAGGTCGCTCGCGAGTTGAAGTACGCCTCCAGCGGGACCGATTTGGACGCCCTGCAGGCGGAACTTGCTCAGTCATCATCGCAATCGAGCGCATCGTCGAGCGCTAGCGAATCCGATGATGACACTACCTATGAGTACGACGAGGACAACGACTAAATCAGTTCGTGTAGTCGCCTTGTAATTGAGCTGAACCGCCGCCGCCACCCTTGGCTGGAGCATCCCCGAGTTCGCCGTTGTGACGGTCGCGTATTTCACCGGTTACCCAGGCGCTAATTCCACGCTGAGCCAAGAGCGACAAAGTGGCGTCCACACTCTCGGGCGCAACGATCGCCATCATGCCGATGCCCATGTTGAGCGTCTTTTCTAACTCGACGCGCTCAACATTTCCCAGGCCGCCGATGGTGGTGAAGACCGCAGGTGGCGTCCACGTACCGCGATGAAGATCGGCGTGTAGGTGGGTGGGCAAAACGCGAGCCACGTTGGCAGCGATCCCGCCACCGGTGATGTGGGTGAACGCGCGCAGTTCAATCGAGGTATCGCGGGCGAGAGCCAAGCAGTCCAGCGAATAGATCGCCGTTGGTTCGAGGAGTTCGGCACCCAAGGTTCGGCCAAACTCGGGAACATCGCGGTCAAGTGACCATCCGGCGGTAGTGAAAAACACGTGGCGGGCCAGCGAGTAGCCATTCGAGTGCAGGCCGCTTGATGCCATGGAGATCACCACGTCGCCAGGACGAACGCGGTCTGGTCCCAAGAGCTGGTCGGCGTCAACAACTCCCGTGCCGGCTCCCGCCAGGTCGTATTCATCGGGCTCAAGTAAGCCAGGGTGCTCCGCAGTTTCGCCACCAACAAGAGCGCAACCAGCCTTTTCGCAACCAGCCGCAATTCCGCTGACAATGGCCGCAATGCGTTCGGGCACGACCTTGCCAGTGGCGATGTAGTCGGTCATGAACAACGGTTCAGCGCCACACACCACGAGGTCATCAACGACCATGGCCACGAGGTCGAGCCCGATGGTGTGGTGAATATCCATGGCCTGGGCGATCGCCACTTTGGTGCCGACGCCATCAGTCGAAGTAGCCAACAATGGCTTCGCGTAGTTCTTTACCGCTGAGATATCGAACAAACCAGCAAAGCCGCCGAAGTCGCCGACCACTTCGGGTCGACCGGTGGCCTTGATCGAAGCCTTCATTAAGGCAACCGCGCGCTCGCCCGCTTCTACGTCAACGCCAGCTGCGGCGTACGAGGAGGTCATGGGCGACTCAATGCATCGCTTGCATCGCCGCCTACGAGGTCAATATCAACCAACGTGGTGGTTTCGGGGGTGTTCTTAGCCGTCAGTGCTGGTTCGGGAATTTCCACGGGGTAGACGCCGTCAAAACAGGCCCGACACAGGTGGTCCTTCTTGATGGTGGTGGCATCAATGAGTTCTTCGAGAGAGACATACGACAGCGAATCGGCTCCGATAGATGCCCGAATGTCATCCACGGTCAGGCCGTTAGCGATCAACTCAGCGCGGCTCGCAAAGTCAATGCCGTAAAAACAGGGCCACTTAACGGGGGGAGACGAAATCCTCACATGGACTTCGGCGGCGCCGGCTTCGCGCAGCATGCGCACCAGCGCACGTTGGGTGTTGCCACGCACGATGGAGTCGTCAACAACGACGAGGCGTTT
>CALQPL010000080.1 GCA_943332445.1 Bifidobacterium breve | reverse complement strand
CCATCTTCGACGGCACGTGCTGCGGCGATCTGTGAAGCCATCACCGGCTCACACACCACAACGATCCATTCGATCTCGGCTCCGGCGGGAACCTTCTCCAAGGGAGCTGCTCCCAGTCCCTTCATCGAGCCAGTGGGCAGTCGGAACTTGCCACTGTTGACGGCCAGACCTGCGTGATCGGTGTAGGCCGGGATGAAGACTGGGAGCAGACGCCCTGAAGCAATGAGTTCGTTGCCATCGTCGAAGCCGGTCAAGAACGAACCGTGTGAGCAGTCATGGTTTTCGCTGTTCATGTGAACCGGACGGTCCTCATCGCGAGCGATGCGCAAAATAGCGCACGCATCTACTCGCTCACTCGAGGTGTAGGCCGGATGAATCGCATCGCGGAACAGCGTGACAGCCACGGCTTGTCCGCGAATCTTCCCCTTCAACGCAGCCGCGATACCTGCGATGTCGAGCTGCGTTGAAGAGGTTGTTTGCGACATTAGGACTCCACGACTTCTTTCAGCTTGTCCATGCTTTCAGCAATACGGGGTGCGATCACTGACTTGAAGATACCGGCAAACATCATTCCCATGGGGCCACCAGGCTTAGGCATGTCAATGACTTTGTCCACCTTGGTGCCATCGCCCTCAGGCGTGAGGTTGAAGGTGTTGATGTAGGTGTCACCGTCTTCGATGCTGGACAGGGAGAACACCGAGTTGGGTTCGTTGGCTGCCACGGTGACGTCATTGCGCTTGTCATCGCTGTCGCGAGAGACGCCGTATGAGGCAAAGGTCGATCCCGCCGCAAAGCTGGGGTCACTTACTTCTTCGACTCGGTAGGCAGTAGCCGACCACTTGGCGTGGTTGTTGACATCGCTGATGAAGGCAAAAACCTCGTCAGCGGGCTTGTTAACAACAACACTAAAAGTTTCGACAATGCGGTCAGCCATGAATACTCCAAATAAGAGGGGTTTGTGTTCCTCAGATCATCCCTGTCTGACGCTGAGTTCGCCACCGGAAAACCCACTTCGTTAGCCGGCTTTCAGGCCTGCAGTGACCAACCACTAGGGTCAAATCCCGCTGGGGGAGGTAGCTCAGCTGGTCAGAGCAGCGGACTCATAATCCGTCGGTCGTGGGTTCGAGCCCCACCCTCCCCACCATCCATATCATTGCGTGCTCAATGTCCCAGACTGCAAAAGTTCACCGAAAGGTACCGGAGGTCGTACGTGACACGCCTGTTCCCCAGCGCGATCGCTGGCAGTCTGCCCAAGCCGAGCTGGCTGGCTGAGACAAACACATTGTGGGCGCCTTGGCAGGCCGATGGGGTTGAACTTGATCACGCGAAGATCGATGCCACTCTCTTGTGGCTCAAACTGCAAGAGGATGCCGACATTGACGTCGTCGGTGACGGCGAGCAAGCCCGCCAGCACTTTGTGCACGGATTCCTTGAACAGGTGGAAGGCATCGACGCTGAAAATAAGGTGACGATGGGGATCCGGAACAACCGCTACGAAGCCCAGGTTCCTCAAGTCGTTGCGCCGTTGACTCTCAAGGGGCGCGTGCATCAACGTGAGGCGACCGTGATGACCTCTCACACGGACAGGCGCACCAAGTTCACCCTCCCAGGCCCCATGACCATCGTCGACACCATCGCTGATCGTTACTACGGCGATCGCGTGGCCATGGCGATGGCTTTTGCAGACTTGTTAAATGCCGAAGCCCGCGGTTTAGAGGCCGACGGCGTTGATGTCATTCAGTTCGACGAACCTGCGTTCAACGTTTACACCAGCGAAGTTGCTGAGTGGGGAATCGAAGCGTTGGAACGAGCAGCGGCGGGTTTGACCTGTGTGACGGCCGTTCATATCTGTTACGGCTATGGAATTGAAGCCAACGCCACGTGGAAGAAGTCGCTGGGTCAGGAGTGGCGACAGTACGAAGAGGTGTTTCCCGCCATCAGTGCCAGCTCAATTGATCAAGTGAGTGTGGAGTTCTTCCGTTCCCAGGTCCCACCGGAGCTGATGTCGTTGCTCGTCGGTAAGGACGTCATGGTTGGCGTGATTGATGTCGGTAGCGACGAAGTGGAGACGCCCGAGCAAGTGGCCCAGACTATCGAGATGGCGTCGAAGTATGTCCCTGTTGAGCACATCATCGCGTCAACGAACTGTGGGATGGCCCCCATGCATCGAGATGTGGCGGAAGCAAAACTTGCGGCCCTTGGAGCCGGTGCTGCGCTGGCTCGCGGGGTGAAGTAGCACCGTCGCGGGACAAGTGGGCTGATCAATGGGCCCTGAGTTCGCTCCGCGCTTCCACCATTGAGTCGAAGATGCGCGGTAGCGCAGGTTCTGGGAAAATCTGATTATGGCGAAGAGCTCTCGGGAAGGCCGACTCGCGACTCTGGTGGATTCACAGCGGTTCACCATGGTTATCGCATCCGTGATTGTTCTCAACGCGGTCATTTTGGGTCTTGAGACGTATCCCTCACTTATGCGGACTTACGGGAATGCATTGGAAACCCTGAACCAAGCGTGCTACGCGGTGTTCGTTGTTGAGTTGATTCTGCGAATCGCTTCGTACGGGCGACGCCCACAGGATTTCTTTCGTAGCGGTTGGAATGTCTTTGACGCCGTCATCGTTTTCGCCGTAGTCTTGCCGGGAATTCGAGAACAGGCACAGGTCCTTCGACTGCTTCGCTTAGCCCGAATCGTTCGACTGCTTCGCTTCTTGCCCGATGCTCGCCTGCTTGTCCGCACGGTGGTCAAGTCCATTCCGTCGGCCTTTTCGATGGTGGTGCTTACGGCCCTCCTGGTCTTCGTTTACGCCATGGTTGGTTGGACATTGTTCGCGGAGGAACTGCCCGAAACATGGGGTACCGCTGGCCGATCGATGCTGACCTTGTTCATCCTTTTGACGCTAGAAAACCTGCCGGTGTATTTGGCGGAAGCAGAACAGGTGTCCTCATTCGCGCCACTGTTCTTTGTTTCCTTTGTGGTTCTCGCCTCGTTCATCGTGTTCAATTTGCTCATCGGCATCGTCATCGGCTCAATGGACAGTGCGCGAGAGGAAGAAGAACAAGAGTCCCAAGCGATCGCGAGCCCGGATGGGTTTGACGGCGACCTCGCACAAAAGATGCGCAATCTTCGCGTGGCGTTGGACGAGTGCGAGAAGGAATTGGCCTCTCGATCGTCCGCTTAGGTCGGAGGCGGCATCATGCCACCACCAGGGGGAGGGCCTTGTTGTTCGGCAGAGCCATCGTCAGCAGTCAGTCCCATGAAGCACTTGATGATCCGGTTCTTCTCTGGAGCCTGGGCGTAGTAGTGGTAGCCGTCTTTAGCAGTTGTTCGACCGTTGCACTCATCCACCTTGATGGTGGTCTTAGCGCTCAGAGGTGCAAAAACAGCAACCCCATCCAACGCATAGCCAATCAGTGAAGTTTCGGCGTTCGGATCGGCGATATCGGCTTCGTAATCTGCGCCTTCGCAATTGGTGAAAGCGTGCAGGTGGTAGCCCTCAATCGGATTGAAATGGCCACCGCAATCGTCAAACGCGGCAATGGTGTAAGCACCCAAAATGGCTTGAACCGGAGCAGATGCAGAAATGGATAGGCCGTTGATGGTCACACCCAGGTTCATCCCTTGGCTCGTGGTCGCTGATGCAGCCTTGACTGGAGTGACGGGTACGAGAATCGATCGGGCCACTGGCTTTCCGCTTTGCGTCCACGACCATTGCCCTTCAACACACCGATATTTGTAAGCCTCAACGACATCGGGTCGAGCTGCACCTTGGAACGCTTCCTTGGTATCGGTTACCGCGACTTTGCCCTTTTCGTCATAGAGCTTCCACTTGGCATCGCCATAGATGGTTGCCAGGTCAACGATGAATTTTCCGTCAGCGTTGTAGATCTTGCTTCCATCAAGCCAAATCCCCGCATCCTTGGCGGTGGTGCTGGTGGTTTCTGGACAGAAAGGTCCGATCTTGGTGTCCACCGGGGAGCCAGGGACTTCAATGCGGTAGCACGTGGTCTCCGTTCCGTTAGTCAGTGTGCAACTTTCGGTTGCAATGTCTTTGACTAATGCACCCTTCTTAAAGCTCGATGCCACAACCCCTGGCGCACCCAATGGGGTATCAGTGGTCGCACTCCTAGTCGCAAACAAGATTCCGCCCACCACGACTCCAACAACAGCAATGGATGCGAGCGCGATTAGCAGCTTCTTCATGGGTGTCCTTAGGATTGGTTGCAAGGTTGCAGTTAAACGCTGTGAACCCTACGCACTTCACGACAGGAAAATTGCTGATTCCTGGTTGCAGCCGAATTACTTACACAACCCTTACAAATCTCTGGAGAACGTTTTGCTCTAGCCCAGCGCTAAGCGGGCTCTAATGAGTTTGCGGATCAGCGTCTTGGGCAACGGCTTGTCAATGGGCATCTGTAGTGCACCTTTAGACATGCGGTACTTGCCTTCAAGTTCAGGGAATTGATTGAGCACGGAACCGCTATAGGGGTAATAGCCAATGTGGTTCTTGTGGCCCAAGATTCCGGCTACTTCGACGCCGTCAACAACAAATGTGGGCATGTTGTATTTGATGATCTCTTGCGCATCGGGAACCACTTCAAGAATGCGTTTGCGCATCTCGAGCAAGGTCTGCTTATGCGGTGAGGGCTGTTCGGCGAAGTACTGGGCAACAGCGGCTGGTGCTCGCTTCATCTCGCTCTCCAAGGCATGAGTTGCTTGTTCACGGCCATTCTAGGCGCGCGAGGCAGCAAGCCACACGAATGTGGCGCAACGGTCAATTCCATGAAAACAGGCTGAGGTCGGCAATAATTTCACCCATGACAATCTCTGGACTGAATTTCATTGGTGTTCTTGTGGCATTCGTTGTGTCTTTTATCAGCGGCGCCATCTGGTTCGGGCCAAAGACTTTTTATCCCGTCTGGATGAAAGCTCGTGGCGTTGAGTCCGGGGAACTGACACAGAATCAAAACAAGCCCGCTCTGCTGTTTGGTGGCACGGCTGTTGCCTTGTTGATTCAAATCGTGACCCTGGCCATCATCATCACCTCGCTCCAAAAGTTTCAGCCTGATTTTGGGATTCTCGACGGAGCTGGTGTGGGCTTTGCCCTAGGTGTGGGAATCGCCATGTGTGCGTCATTGAGTCATCGACTCTTTGCTGGCGAGGGTCTGAAAGTGTGGATCATCGAAACGGCAAACGATGCCATCAACCTGACCATCGCCGGCGCGATCATCGCTTTCTTTAATTAGCAGGTGATGGAGTTTTTCTGGCCACCTGCATGACGTTATTAGCCCTTGAGGTAGTGGATGATCGCGCGGTCAATAGCCAGCGCGAGTCTCTTTTGGAAGGTTCGGCTGGTCAGCAGACGAGCATCACGCGAGTTGCGCATGTTTCCCGACTCCAGAAGCACTGTGGGAACCTTCGTCAAGTTCAAGGCCCCGAGGTCGCGCCGGAATTTGATGCCGTTGACACCGTCGTAGGTGCTGGTCGGCATCACAGTGTTGGTCAAAAGTGAGCGACGCAGCACCGATCCCCAACGGATAGACCGTTTGATGACCTTGTTGTTCGTACCCGAGGCCACTGGTTCAAGAATGGCGAAGCCTCGGCCCCGTGAAGGCGCACCGTCAGCATGGATTGAGATAGCGACGTTAGCGTTTGCGGCATTGATGATCGCGGCGCGTCGATTAATGCATGGGCCAACACCGGTATTGGTTGTTCTCGTCATCACCACTCGGGCGCCTTGGCTGCGCAAGTACGTGGCTAGGTACTGCGCGACTTTGTAATTGAAGCGCGACTCGCTGTAACCGGCGTTGGTTGCGGTTCCTGTGCTGTTGCATGCTTTGTATTCGCGTCCATCCCATACTCGGCGGTTAATGATCGACGGGTGCGAACCGTTAGCGCCGTTGTGACCGGGATCAATACCGATGGTCTTGCCGGCCAAGATCCCCGTTTGGGTGG
>CALQPL010000079.1 GCA_943332445.1 Bifidobacterium breve | reverse complement strand
GTTGCTCGCTGGGCAATGGGACAGTTCGCTGCCGAACAGCAGGCGTACAACGCGACGATTCGCACTTTGGTTCAAGCGGTGGAAACAAAGGATGCCTACACCCGCGGTCACAGCGAGCGAGTAGCTCGCGCAGCAGTTCTGATCGGTCAAGCCGTGACGATGTCTGAGGATCGATTGCAGGCATTGGAATACGCTGGCACGCTGCACGACGTTGGAAAGCTCGGTGTTCCCACGACGGTGTTGCGTAAGAGCGGAAAGCTCACCAAGGATGAGTTTGAGGCCATCAAGCTGCACCCCACTCGCGGCCATGACATCGTGCGCGACATCCGATTCCTCGACGAAGCCCTTGCGGGGATCTATCACCACCACGAGCGCCTCGACGGTCTTGGTTATCCCTCAGGTCTTAAGGGCGAAGACATTCCCGAATTTGCCCGCGTTATTGCTGTGGCCGATGCCTTCGACTCGATGACGTCTACTCGTTCGTACCGGTCGGCCCGCAGCGTCGAAGAGGCCATCGAAGAACTCCTCATCTGCCGCGGAACACAGTTTGATCCGCAGATGGTGGATGCGTTGGTCCTTGCTGTCAGTCACGTGGGTTGGGAACCAGCCAAGCCGCCGACGGCCGAAGAGTTGTCTGCTCAACTGGGAGCACCCGTCTTTGATGATGATGACCCGATGATTCCCGAACCTGTCGATGAGCCCCGATTTGTTGTTGGCGAACAAGCACAACGCCCCACTATCGGTGAAGATGCGGTGACGTCATGACCTTGACAGCAGCAGATGCAGTGCGTCCTGGTGGTCGGGTTAGTGAACCTGGTTTAGCCGCTTCAGTCTTACTTGCTGTCGCAGCGTTGCTCATCACTGTGATCTCGTTGTGTTCAACAGCGATTTACGGAGTCAAGCAACCGCTGGTGGCTTTGGCCTTCGGACTGTTCATTGGCGTTGGTGCTTTCTTGCGTTTGCGACTTCCTGGCGATCGCGAGGTGTGGCCTGTGGCCACGGCAGGTGCGCTGGCTTACTCGGTGTTGCCTTGGTTTGGTGGCATCAGTGCTGAGCACGCTGCCTATCAAGCGGTGTCGGTGACTGCGCTTGCGATGATCGCTGGAATGTTGCCGCACATGGTCGCAAGTCGGCTTCCCGCACTAGACCTCGTTGCCCGACAAGTCTTGGCTGTTGCCTTTGCTGCCTTTGTGTTTAGGCCGAGTTGGCAATTTGGCGAGGCTCGCGGTTATCCAGCGTGGGAACTCTCGCTGATCATGCTTGGCGTGTGTGTACTGGCTTTGCTCCTTGATGCAGCAATGGCGTCATTGGTTCGCTCGGCCCGCACGCGAGCTCCGTTTATTCGAACCCTGGGTGACGAACTCACTGCCGGCCTGGGATTGAACTCGGCCGTGGCCGCCACGGCCGTGATGATTTCAATGACCTCTAGCGCGATGTCTTTTTGGGCGCTTCCGGTCTTTGGTTTGCAGATGGTCTTGGTTCAAGTGGCCTTCAAGCGCTACGCCATGATTCGCGCGACCTATCGCCAGACCATTCGTGCGCTCTCGCGTGTGACCGAAGTCGGCGGCTATACCGAAACGGGTCACGCTCGACGCGTGTGTGACATCTCGCTGGCTGTTGGGCGCGAAATGGGTATGGCCGAGAACGATCTGCTGAACCTTGAATATGCAGCCTTGATGCACGACATCGGTCAGTTGTCACTGGACGACCCCATCCCTGGTGGTGCCACGGTGGTCGCTGCCCCGTATCAACAGCGACAGATCGCGGACAAGGGTGCTGACGTCATCGTCGAAACCGGCGTGCTTGATGAAGTTGCGCACATTGTCCGTCACATCCCGGACCCGTACCGTCGACCGCAAGAAGTGGCGGACAAGAGCATCCCGTTGGCAAGTCGCATCATTCGTGCGGTGAATGCATTTGATGACTTGGTCGGCGGATCACTCGAAGGTAGCCGCAGGTTTGAAGCCCTCGAGCGCTTGCGCCTTGGCATGGTCTATGACTTTGACCCCAAAGTGGTAGAAACCCTTTCGCGAATCGTGGAGCGCAACACTTCTTTCGCCATGTAGCCATAAGATGAAGACATGGCTGAAGAGGTACGCGCTGAACTCGTGGCAAATATTGCCAAGGTAGTCGTTGCCGTGGGAGATCAGGTAGAAGCCGGCGAGATGGTCGTCTTGCTTGAATCCATGAAAATGGAAATCCCCATGCTCGTCGAATTCGCTGGCACCGTCACTGCCATCCACGTCTCGGAAGGCGATGTGGTCCAAGAGGGCGACATCGTGGTGGAACTGGCCTAGCCCTAGCTGTCCAGGGCCTAGGGGCGGAAAAGCCCTGATTTTAGGCGTGGCTACGCCTAGCCCGAATGGGTTAAGGAAATCCTCGATCCTGCCGATAAACAGGTGTGACCAATCAACAGGCTCAGTCGATTGAGCCCTTTTTGCGAGCCCTCGTTGAGAGTGGCGGTTCCGACTTGCACTGCAAGACCGGATCGCCCCCACGCGTGCGCATCGATGGTCGTCTGCGCAAACTTCAAGTCCCCGACCTCACGGCTGCGGACACCGAACACATGGTGAACCAGGTCATGCGTGCGGACCTGCGCGAAGAGTTTGCACGAACCAATGAAGCAGACTTTGCGTACACGATGCCTGGCTTGGGACGTTTTCGGGTCAACGCATTTCGCGGCCGCGGTGAAGCAGGTTTGGTTTTTCGACGCGTCACCGACGGTGCGATTCCCCTCACCAGCCTTGGTGTTCCCGAAGCTGTATCGGCGCTGGCGCTTGAGCCGCGCGGCCTGGTCTTGGTCACTGGCCCTACGGGTTCGGGCAAGACCACCACGATGGCCGGAATGATCGATCACATCAATGAAAACCGTGAAGTCCACGTCATGACCATTGAAGATCCCATTGAAGTCATTCACCATGACAAGAAGGCCATGATTAATCAACGTGAAGTCCGCGTTGATACCGATGATTTCTCCACGGCTATGCGTGCGGCTATGCGGCAGGACCCCGATGTGATCTTCGTCGGTGAGATGCGCGATATCGAAACCGTCACCGCCGCCTTGACAGCAGCTGAAACAGGTCACTTGGTGCTCTCGACTTTGCACACCACGGACGCGACTGAAACCGTCAACCGCATCATTGACTTCTTCCCACCGCACGAGCAGGCCCAGATTCGACTGTCCTTGGCCGCATCACTTCGAGGCATCGTCTGTCAGCGTCTGGTGCCCCGAGCCGATGGCGAAGGTCGATGTGTGGCGATGGAGATTTGTGTCAATACCGGACGTGTTGCTGAAGCTTTGGCTAACCCGGAAAAGACCGCAGACATTGAGCAGCTGGTTAAGGACGGCAGTTTCTACGGGATGCAGTCCTTTGATCAGTCGCTGATTTCACTGTTCCGCGATGGTGTGATCACTTTGGATGCCGCTCTCGTGGCATCAACTGACCCGCACGACCTCACTGTGGAGCTGCGCCGCCTGGGTTTGGTTGCTTAACCGAACTTCATTAGTACCGGGCTTAATTAGGTCGACTGATGTAGTTCCCCGTGCTCACTACAGCGAGCACTCCACCCTTTGGGTAATACCTGTACAACCATGCGGCGTCGACACTGCGCGCAAAAGCGTGGCGGTTCGAGATTGCGCGCGACTTGGCACTCAAAGTGATCACCTATTGACAGGGACTCACCACATCGATCACACCACGGGTTTTGTTCGGTCATCACACTGCGTCAGCGACAGCCTTGATGGGCATCTTGAGCTCGGCAAGAAGCTCGAGGTCGTCGTCAGCGGGGCGACCCAACGTGGTCAAGTAGTTGCCAACGATGACGGCGTTGATTCCACCAAGGAGGCCATCGCGCGTACCGAGGTCGCCCAACGTGATCTCGCGACCGCCGGCAAAACGGAGCACAGTTCGCGGCATGGCCAAGCGGAACGCAGCGATCGCGAGCAGCGCCTCGCTGGAGGTCAAAACAGGAACATCCTCAAACGGGGTTCCAGGACGCGGGTTAAAGAAGTTCAACGGAACCTCGTGCGGTGACAACGCGCCGAGCTGACCGGCAAACTCTGCGCGCTGTTCCACGCTCTCGCCCATACCGACGATGCCGCCGCAGCACACTTCCATGCCCGAGTCGCGCACCATTTCTAGGGTTTCCCAGCGCTCGTCCCAGGTGTGGGTGGTGACCACGTTGGGGAAGTAGGACTGAGCAGTCTCGAGGTTGTGGTTGTAGCGGTGCACGCCCATGTCTACGAGGTCATCGACCTGTTCCTTGGTCAAGATCCCTAGCGAGGCTGCGACGTTGATGTCAACGGCTTCCTTGATCGCTGCGACGCCATCACGCATCTGCTCCATGAGCTTGTCATCGGGACCACGCACAGCAGCAACGATGCAGAACTCGCTGGCGCCAGTGGCAGCGGTCTGGCGAGCAGCGGTCACCAGTTCTTCAATGTTGAGCCAGACCGAACGCACGGGTGAGGTGAACAAACCTGACTGTGAACAAAAGTGGCAGTCTTCGGGGCATCCACCGGTCTTGATCGAGACGATGCCTTCAACTTCGACTTCGGGGCCACACCACTTCATACGCACTTCGTGGGCCAAGGCCAGGGCATCCGAGATGGAGTCTTCGGGTAGGCGAAGGACGTCGAGGACTTGGTCGGTGGTCAATCCTTCGCCACGTTCGAGAACCTGCTCGCGCGCTGTTTGCAAAATCGCGCTCGTGGTTTCGTTCGACGGGGTGTTGGTACTAAGCGTCACCGATTCAACTCCTGAGTGTGGGTATGGGTGAAGTCTGCCTCATCAAAGGTTCCGCCAAGGCGTGGATGCAGGCTGGTCGCTGCAATATGGGCAAACTCACCTGAGAGGCCGGCCTGGGCTGGGAAGGCGCCTACCAGGGGTGCGCCGAGGTCCTGAAGGTCCATGACGTTGGTTTTCTCTGCCAGGGACGGTTCGACGGGCCATTGTCCGATCACCAGACCCGGCGTGGTCAGTCCGCGGGTGGCCAAGGCCTCCAGGGTGGCGGCCGTGTGGTGCAAAGTGCCGAGCCCGGAAGCGACAACAAGGAGCACTTCGGCGTTGAGTTCGCGCGCGAGGTCAGCAATGGTCCAGACGGGTTCATCGCTGTACTTAACGAGCAGGCCGCCGGCTCCTTCGACAACTATGAAGTCGCTGGTCAATCCTTGGATGGAAGCAACAACGTCGGCAAGAACTAACGGCGGTTGTCCGCTGATGCGGGCTGCAGTTGCTGGCGCGAGTGGTGGTTCGTAGCGGCCGTATTCGTGAAGCAGAAGTCGATCGGCTGCGCCGTCAATGCTGGAAGTCAGCTCGGCAACGACTGCGAGGTCGCCTGGTTCGTCGCCGGTCACGCCTGTTTGGCCCGGCTTGACGACGCTCACACTCTTTCCGGCACGGATCACATTTGCTGCGATGGCTGCGGTGACGATGGTTTTACCTACATCGGTGCCGGTTCCACTGACAATCAAAATCTCGCTCATCACACACCCCAGCCAGCGTGGGCAACAGCCGCAAGAGCAGCCGCGGTTCGGGCAAGTTCGGGCTCACCGAGGTCAGCGCGCGCGGTCAAGCGAAGACGGGAGCGACCATCAGGAACCGACGGCGGCCTGAAGCACCCCACGCGTACGCCATGCGAAGCGCAAAGGTCGCGGGCAGCCACTGCGTCTTGCGGTCGATCAATGACGAGCGAGACCACGGCAGCATCGGGCTGCGATACCTCAAATCCCAAGCTGGTTGCCAAATCTGCCAAGTGTTGGGCGTTGGCACAGGCGCGTTCGGGAAGTTCGGGGTCTTGCTTGATCAGGTGTAAGGCGGCTTGGGCTGCAGCCACATTCATGGGGGACAACGCCGTGTCGAAAATGAAGGGCCTAGCTGCATCGATCAGGTGCGCGATCGTGGCTTGGGTCCCCAGCACGACTCCACCTTGTGAACCAAATGCCTTGGACAGGGTCGCTGTGATGACCACGCCGGGAGAATGGGGAAGGTTGAGCTGGCTGGTG
>CALQPL010000078.1 GCA_943332445.1 Bifidobacterium breve | reverse complement strand
CGTGACATCGCACTGATAGCGCCATCGCGGGTTGCCGAGCAACGCGCGGGCGCGAATCCGAAACTCACTGGTGCCCAACGGCCCATATGAGGGGGAAGCCACATAAGGTAAAAAAGATACCCTTGATGCCCGTGGGGATGTAACCCCGGTGGGCTGATTGGTTCCTAGCCAGATGGACAATTCTTAGTCCGTTTTGTGCCCAATATGACGATGATGAGCGGGGGCAAGCCGTGAATCGGGGACAAATAGGCGTTGCACTGGGTGTGGGAGTGCTCCTTGCCGGGTGTGGGGCACCTACTCCGGTTAGCGCTCCACAGCCGGTGATCACCACCGCGGCCGAGCAACTCCCCACGACTCCTCCGGCCATCCCCACCCCAGAAGTCGTTGCGCCGCCACAGTCATCAGCACCAGCTCCGGCACCACCGGTGAGCAGCACGTCAGCACTGTCAGTCTTGGGGACGTTGCGCGTTGCTGGTCGTGGCCCGAAGACGGGGTACACGCGCGCCGAGTTTGGCCAAGCCTGGGCCGACGTTGATCGCAATGGGTGCGATACGCGCAATGACATTTTGCAACGAGACCTCACGGCGATTGTGGTGCGCTCAGGAAGTAGTGGGTGCGTGGTTAGCTCCGGGCGATTAGCTGATCCGTACACCGGCACGACCGTGCTCTTCGTTCGCGGAGCATCCAAGGTTGATATTGATCACGTCGTGGCTTTGTCGAATGCTTGGCAAAGTGGAGCAGCCCGGTGGACATTTAACAAACGCATCGCCATAGCAAACGACCCGTTGAATTTGTTAGCAGTCGACTCGAGCCAAAATCGACAAAAGGGCGACGGTGATGCCGCGACGTGGCTGCCGGATAACCGCGGATTTTGGTGTCAATACGCTGCTCGACAAATTGGTGTGAAGTCGAAGTACGGATTGAGCATCACTAGCGCCGAAAGCGATGCGTTGACACAAGTATTGCAACGCTGCCCTAGCCAAAAAGTGATCACCGGTGGAGGCCCGACGTCGGTGAGCGGTTTCAGCGATCCCACGGCTAATTCCGGCAGTTCGGGGAGTTCCTCATCGGGAACATCCAGTGGTGCCGGCCTTGATCCGCGGTTTGGTACCTGTTCGGCGGCCAAAGCTGCCGGCTTTGGACCGTATTACCGCGGGCGCGATGGTGAATATTCCTGGTATCGCGATCGTGATGGCGACGGGGCAGTTTGTGAATGAGTCAGTGACCACATCGCGCTAAGCGATGGGAACAACAACCTCGTTGCGTCGAATAAACGATGGCTTCCAGGGTGGATCAAAGCGCGCAAAGCGTGGTTTTCCTACAACCGTGTAACCGGCTTCCTCAATGTTGGCGATAAGTCGGGCCACATGCTTGTTGTAGTTGTCTTCCGTCCATCGTCCCGAGTACATCGATACAGCGGCGAGGGTTTCTGGCACCTCAATCAGGCTCACTCCGTTACCACCGGGCGCAGGTAGGTCATCCAGCGTCGAGTTGGCCGGCATCACGAAGGACACGTGATAGGTCATCGGCTCATCCAACGGTTCTTGAATTACGGGGGCCGTCATAGCAACTTTGGTACCGCTGCGATTGCGACCACTGATGTAGGAAACCAAGGGGCCAAACCCAGCATTGCCGGCTCGTTCGAAGGGCCCGACCATGGTCACTTCGGCCACGACGTGGGGTGCGTACTTGCGGACTTCAAATCCACGTTTGACATCAATGCGTTCGTACACCTGTTGCTCGGTCATATTTTCACCCTAGGCGGGTGTAGCGAATTCGCAACTTGGTGAAGACCTCAGGTAAGCGCTGGGCACGAAACCGGTACGGTTTGCGGTGGAGGGCTCGCATAGTGGCCTAGTGCGGCGGTCTTGAAAACCGCTGTTGAGTGATCCTCAACCGTGGGTTCGAATCCCACGCCCTCCGCCATTTAAGGCTCGCACTCCGAAGGGGTGCGGGCCTTAAATCATGCGAGCTCTGTGATTCGGGAGGAGCTCTCTCTCGGAGCGCGAGCGCTCTCACTTTTTGCCCACATGTGGGACGATGAGGTATGCAAATTGACATCATCTTGGAGCCCGACCTTTCGCCCGCTGAAGTAGCTGAAATTGCGGTTGCTGCGGAGAATTACGGCTTCCGAACGCTGTGGCATTCGAACTATCACCAAAACCCCGATGCCTTTGTTGCCCTGGCACCAGCCGCGATGGCGACATCACGCATTCGCCTGGGAATCTTGGCGGTCAGTCCTTACGAAATGCAGCCACTCAAAATTGGCAATGCGCTGTTGACCCTTAACGAGATCAGCAACGGACGAGCCGTTGTCGCTATCGGTGGTGGCGGATCGTTGATGAGTGCCATTGGCATTGAGCAAAACCCCACCAAGCTGCGGATGGTGCGCGGCGTCCGCGAAGCCGTAGAGATCAGTAAAGCTGTCGTTTCGGGCGAACCATCGCGTGGCTACCCCGGTGAGG
Organism: Bifidobacterium breve; assembly: GCA_943332445.1. Lineage (GTDB taxonomy): Bacteria > Actinomycetota > Actinomycetes > UBA12327 > UBA12327 > AcAMD-2. The sequence goes on along the minus strand of CALQPL010000078.1, from coordinate 3,547 downwards.
TTTTCAAGGTTGCTCGGCCGTTCCATCACAAGTGGAAAAGCGCTCCAACCGCCAAGGTGTTCACGTGTTCCACCGGAGACAAAATGCTCGAGATGGCGGGCCGGGTCGCTGACGGAACGCAAATGAGTGATGTCACACCGGAGAAAATTGATCACCACATGGCGGCCCTGCGCAAGGGTTTGGCTGAGCGCGAGATCCCCCTCGAGGATTTCCGCGTCGGCAACTTTTGGGCCTGGCACATTAAGGAAGACTTCGAGAAGTCGATGTATGAAGCACGTCGCGAGTTGGTTTTCCGCGCCGAACTCTTGCCACCCAAGTACGACATGGTTCCTTACGTGACCGAAGAAGAGCGTGCGCTGGTTATTGAGAAGTGGGCCAACTTCGCGAAGGCATTTTGGACGCGCTCGGGCGTGATCGAGGATGTCCCTGAAGACATCGTCAATCGTCTGGTTGCTGCGTGTTCGTCAGCCGGCGACCTGAGTGCAGTGGATGAACAAATTGAGCGCTTTAAAGTATTTGAAAAGGCGGGCTTGACCGAGCTATCGATTCGACTCTTTGACGACCCGATGGAAGGTCTGAAACTCGTGGCCGAAAACGTGCTTCCGCACTTTGAAAAGTTCGAAGGCTAAGCGTCCACTCAGGCCTGTTTCCACAGCTCACGTGATCCCCACGAGGCTCGCATTGGGGGTAATACTTGGGTAGCATCGTGGTATGAAACTCAGCGTGAGCCTTCCTGATGAGGACCTAGAGTTCCTCGACCATCAAGTCCGAGCCCAGATCTACCCTTCACGTTCTGCCGCTTTGCATGCTGCGGTGCGCATGCTGAAATCGGTCGAACTCGTTGACGCCTACACGCAGGCTTTCGGCGAATGGTCACAGTCGCCAGACGCACAAGACTGGGAACACCTCGCAGCTGATGGCATGAGCCAGTGAGGCGCGGTGAAATCAGACTCGTGAATTTCGATCCCATTCGGGGTTCGGAAGCAGCCAAGCGACGCCCGGCTGTCGTGGTGAGCAATGACGGTGCGAATACCGCTGCTGTCTCTAGTGGCAGAGGCGTGGTCACGGTCGTGCCACTAACGTCAAATGTTGCGACCGTTCACGATTTTCAAGTGTTGATCCTTGCGAGTGAATCCATGCTCAATGTTGATTCCAAAGCGCAGGCTGAACAGGTGCGTGCGGTTGACGTACAACGCTTGGGTGTGGCTGTGGGCACACTTGGGCCAGCAACAATGCAACAACTAGATACGGCCCTGCGGATCCATTTGAATCTCTAGTTAATGGGTTTAAGGCGTTCTTCAATAGCGGCGATGACGCGCTCGCTGGCTTTGCCATCTCGGCTGGGGAACGTGGAATCAATGCGCTTGGCGTAGAGCTGGGATTGGCTGCTGGTGTCATCAAGTAATTCGTGGACTGACTGCACCACGTCATTGACGGTCTCAACCACCGGCCCGAATCCATTGTCTGGGTATTTGTAGTAACCAGCGCGACCCACGTGGCCACCGTTGAGCACCTTGTCGGCGTCAAATTGGAAGTAAACGCTGGGGGTGTTGAGGTACGCCAAGTTAAAGGCGACCGACGAATAGTCGGTGATACCGATTTTGGCTCGGGCGAAGATCGAACGAACATCCGTGTCTTCATAGGTCATTAACTGCACCCACGACGGAACCGCGATTCCCTCAAAGGCTTGTTCCAAGTTCGGGTGGGCCAAGATCGCGATCTGCAATCCGGCTGCCGTTGCAGCATCACGCAGTTCCGTTGATTCCAGCAGTCCCATCCAGTTGATAAAGAACTCTGAATCCTTGAACGTGTCGACTGCGAGGCGTTCTTGCGTCCCCGCAATGTCGTCCTTGACTAACCAGTGGCGCCAGGTCGGACACAGCAAGAGGAGATCTTGCTTCTTGATTGTGTTCTTGGCTCGCAAGAGGTCATCAAAGCGCGGCAACCCCGTCAGCGCGACTTCCTTGTCGCTGAATCGATACGAGGTGCCGCTAGCAGCGATGGAGTCGTATTCATCCGGCGTGCTGACGACAAAGAGGAACATCTCTTTGGGATTGAGCCACGCCGAAAGGTCGTCCTTGATGACGCCGTGTTGCAAGAAGGCGAATTTCCAGCGTGGGACGAAGTGTTCGATGAACTTGGGTGGGTTGGCTTGCGGCGGACCCGCGTGTGAGGAGGCCAGCAACGTGGTGCGGAACATCAACGCCATCCACTTCAGCGATCCGTAGGCCACGAGGCGTGAGCCGAAGCCTTCTTTGCGCAGGCGCTTCCAAGTAGGGGTTCCCTTTTCGACGACAAACCAGGCGTTGATGTCTTTGCGTTGTGCGCGCGCGTACTTGAACAAGATTTCGCCGCTGTCATCGGCATTACGCACGCGATCCATGAACACCCACGAGCCACGGAACTTCTTTCGCGCCCACGGAGTGCGAACGTAGATGTTGTAAAACAGCGAGGTGACGACTTCTCGCAAGGGTTGGTTGAAGATCTCATCACCTGGCGCGGTGTACGGAATACCAATCCGGGTGGGCCCAGTGCGCATTTGGATGGGGCGCAAGCGGACGGATCGCTCATTGGTTTCCTCGGTGCGCAGTTCCCACGGTTGACCATTGAGTTGCAGTCGCACCATGCGCCCTGCTGGCACCCAGAGGATGCGTTCCTTCATCACCGTACGGTCGAAGTACACGACATCGCGGTCCTTCGTAAAGACTGGCTCGACCACATCGGTACCCGAGATGATGCGCTCACTAGGACGCTCACCGGTGTAGCGATAAGTGATCAGGGCCAGCTTCATCTGCTTGTCAAAGTGTCGGAAAACCGCGTATTCCATGTGCCATGGCTCGTCCGACCACGCATGCAGAAGGCATTGGCGCCAAATTCCGCGAAACAAACTAATGGTGAAGTCGGAAATTTGCGTCTTCTCTAAATAGGGAACCAATTCCGCCATCGTGGCATGGAATTCATTGGCTATTTCGCCTCTGGCGGCAGTGGCATTTCCCGCTGAATCCTCAGCTTTGAAGTAATGCGAGAGTTCATACAAGATCATGTTTTGTAGCCAAGCCGGCGCAACACCATTGTTGGCTTCGGCAGCATCTTTCAAAATCGCCAGGTAACCGATACGAGGAACGACGAGGTAGCGTCGTGGGTCCATCGTGCTGTTATTCAAGGTTGATGATTGATCAGCGCGCTTGCGATAGATATAGCGCGCGTTTGACAAGAATCCGACTAGCGGCTGACTGGCCAGCATGTACCGGCAACAGAATTCACCGTCTTCGAAGTTGGGCCGGATGGCTTCGTTAAACCGCAGGCCGTTGTCTATTAAGCGCGCGCGCTTGACGAATGAAGCTGGGGCGCTGCCATGGAAAAATTCCGGCGTAATCGAAAGATCGGCGAGGCGATTGCCACCAGCGAACTGCCGTTTCAGCGGGTGGGTTTCATTGATCAGGCCAGTGTTTTCAAAAAACATGATGCGGTTGGTGGCAAACATTTCGGCTTGGGGCCACAGCTCAATGTGATCAGCCACCACCTGCAGGTAGTCCGGTTCTAAGAT
>CALQPL010000077.1 GCA_943332445.1 Bifidobacterium breve | reverse complement strand
CGTTGTCCACCAGTGCCTCGGTGACGTTGATCGTCCCCAAGGTGTTCACTCGCAAAACATCTGCCCACACATCTAGATCAACCGTGCCAAAACGCTGCTTCTGGATGTTTTCTACGAAGGGCAACGGGCCAAATATCCCCGCATTGTTGATTAACAGGTCAATGGGCTGGCCATTCAAGCGTTCGGCGAAGGCCCGCACGCTTTCAGCGTCACCGATTTCCAGCTGTTCGACCCGGATACTGGGGTGAGCCGCAACCACGGCTGCCAACTCATCGGAAATATCCATGCTGCGAACAGTGGCGATGACATCCCAGCCATCAGCTAAATATTGACGGGCCAACTCAAGCCCAATACCGCGATTGGCGCCCGTCACACACATGACCGGATTACCGCTCATGACTACTCCCATTCAATGGTGCCCGGTGGCTTACTGGTGATGTCCAACGTCACGCGATTAACGTCGCGCACTTCGTTGGTGATTCGCGTGGAGATGCGGGCCAGCACGTCATAAGGCAACCGCGACCAGTCCGCGGTCATGGCATCTTCACTGGACACTGGACGCAGGACGATCGGGTGGCCGTAGGTGCGACCATCGCCCTGCACGCCGACACTGCGAACGTCAGCTAACAACACCACAGGGCACTGCCAAATATCGCGATCCAAGTCTGCGGCGGTCAACTCTTCACGAGCAATCGCATCAGCTTCACGCAAGATCGCCAAACGCTCTTCGGTGATAGACCCAATGATGCGAATCGCTAGTCCCGGCCCGGGGAACGGGTGGCGCCAAACAATCTCGGGCGGAAGTCCCAACTCAAGACCCACGGCACGGACTTCATCCTTAAACAAAGTGCGCAACGGCTCAACCAAGGAGAACTGCAAGTCATCAGGTAGGCCACCCACGTTGTGGTGACTCTTAATGTTGGCCGTTCCGCTACCGCCACCAGATTCCACGACATCTGGATACAGCGTGCCTTGAACGAGGAATTCGACTTCCTCGCCTTGCTCGCCGGCCTCGGCCACGACTTCGCGAGCGGCTTGCTCAAAAACGCGGATGAACTCGCGACCAATGATCTTGCGCTTGGTTTCCGGTTCACTGACATCAGCGAGAGCTTCAAGGAATCGTTCCCGAGCATCAACAACCTTGAGTTTGATTCCGGTGGCCGCCACATAGTCACGCTCGACTTGTTCGGCTTCACCCTTGCGCAACAAACCATGGTCAACAAATACGCACGTGAGTTGATCCCCCACCGCTTTGTGCACGATGGCAGCGGCAACCGCTGAATCCACTCCACCACTGAGGCCGCAGATGACCGCCTTTGACCCCACTTGTTGCTTGATCAGCGCAACCTGGTCATCAATGACGTTGCTCATGGTCCAGTTCGGTGCAATTGCGGCGATGTTATAGAGGAAATGCTCCAAAATCGTTTGACCCTGTTCGCTGTGCATGACTTCAGGGTGGAATTGCACTCCAGCCAAACGTCGATCGAGGTTTTCAAAGGCAGCGACCGGGGCGCCCTGGGTGGTGGCGGTGACGACGAATCCGTCGGGAGCGGTATGCACTGCATCGCCATGTGACATCCACACATTCAGCGAAGAATTCAGCGAGTCAAAGAGGGCGGACTGTGGCTCGGTCACCCTCAGTGCCGTACCACCGAACTCACTTAAGCCGGTTTGTGCGACGGTGCCGCCCAAAGCTGCAGCCATGGTTTGGAAGCCGTAACAAATACCAAATATCGGGATACCTGCGGCAAAGACGCCCGCATCAATCGACGGTGCGCCTTCGGCATAAACGCTGGCCGGACCACCGGACAAAATCACAGCAGCAGGGTTCATCGCGGTTAACTCAGCGGCCGAGATGGTGTGGGGAACGATCTGGGAAAAGACCTTCGCCTCGCGGACTCGACGCGCAATCAGCTGCGCATACTGCGCTCCAAAGTCAACAACAACGACGGTGGGCTGGTCTGACGAAGTCACGACACCGATCCTAGAGTTTGGCCAAATCCAACGAGCACATGCGTCTGAGAAAAATCAGTTGCCTTGGTAGTTCGGGGCTTCCACTGTCATTTGGACATCGTGTGGGTGACTCTCACGAAGCCCGGCGGCCGTAATGCGAACAAAACGTCCCCGGTCTTGCAATTCAGGGATGGTGGATGTTCCGGCATAGCCCATGGATGCACGCAAGCCGCCCACCAACTGGTGAGCAACAGCAGCCAGCGGTCCGCGATAAGGAACTTGACCTTCGACGCCTTCGGGAACGAGCTTGTCTTCACTCAACACATCGTCTTGGAAGTAACGGTCCTTGCTGTACGAGCGTCGCGTACCGCGCGACTGCATGGCGCCCAGCGAGCCCATGCCACGGTAGGACTTGAACTGCTTGCCGTTAATAAAGATCAAATCGCCAGGGGTTTCATCGCAACCGGCGAGCAGGCTGCCCAACATCACGGTGTCAGCGCCAGCGACCAATGCCTTCGCAATGTCGCCGCTGTATTGCAAGCCACCATCACCGATGACCGGAACGCCAGCGGCACGAGCGGCCAAGGACGCTTCGTAAATAGCGGTGACCTGTGGCACGCCCACTCCAGCCACCACACGCGTGGTGCAGATCGAACCAGGTCCCACGCCGACCTTGATGCCATCAGCACCAGCGTCGATGAGGGCTTGGGCACCGGCTCGGGTGGCGATGTTTCCACCGACAACGTCTACGGAAGTGTCGCGCTTGAGGCGAGCGACCATCTCCAGCACGTCTTTGTTGTGGCCGTGGGCGGTGTCAACCACGATGAAGTCAACGGCTGCATCAATCAAGGTGCGTGCTCGCTTGTAGGCATCTTCGCCGACACCAACAGCAGCACCAACGACTAGGCGTCCGGCTGAATCCTTCGTCGCCAAGGGGTACTTGTCGGACTTTTCAAAGTCCTTGACCGTAATCAAACCGCGCAACCTACCGGCATCATCGACCAGCGGAAGCTTTTCAATCTTGTTCAACGCGAGAAGGCCCATCGCGTCATCGCCAGAGATTCCCACTGGACCAGTGACCAGCGGCATCGGCGTCATGACATCGCGCACACTGCGAGACATATCGGTTTCAAAACGTATGTCGCGGTTCGTCACGATGCCTAGGAGCAATCCTGATTCATCGATGACCGGTACACCGCTGATGCGGTAGCGGCCACACAATTCGTCAACATCAGCCAAGGTGTCATTCGGGCCACAGGTCACCGGATTGGTCACCATGCCGGCTTCGGAACGCTTGACCAAGTCCACTTGGGCCGTTTGGTCTTCAATGGAGAGGTTGCGGTGCAGAACGCCAACGCCACCTTGGCGCGCCATCGCGATGGCCAAGCGAGCTTCCGTCACGGTGTCCATGGCCGAAGAAACCAACGGGATCTTGACCGAAATATTGCGGGTCAGGCGTGAAGTGGTGTCCACTTCGCTGGGAACAACATCGGATGCACCAGGCAGCAACAAGACGTCGTCATAGGTCAAACCAAGGAATGCAAACTTTTCAGGCAGGCCATCCGACGCAGTTACTGGGTTCAAGTCGCACCATCCTCGTCGGGGATTCAATGCTTAATGCTACCTGCTAGCTGACGTAGCCCCACCGGTAGCCCAAGGCAGCAGCCTGTGCGCGATCAGCTGCACCGATTTTGCGGAACAGCCGTCGAGCATGGGTCTTGACCGTGTCTTCGGACAAGAACAACTCCTTGCCGATCTCACCATTGCTACGACCACGGCTCATGCCTTCAAGAACTTGAAGCTCGCGTTCGGTTAACGCTGGTGGTTCGCCGACGAGAAGCTCGCGTGGGCGGCGCTGAGCCGAACCCCAAGCAGCCGACTCCAGGGCAAAGGAAACCGTGCTGGTGATTTCCTCACGGGTAGCGTCCTTCGTCAGAAATCCTCGAGCTCCTGTGGCAATCGCGCGCGAGACCGCATCACGATCTTGCGCAACAGTGACCATCACGATGACCGCTTCCGGATGCCGCATAACCAAGCGACGCGCAGCTTCAATGCCGCCAATGCCAGGCATCCGCACATCCATCAACACCAAGTCGGGTTGTTCAACAGGCCAGCGGTCCAAGACCTCTTCACCGCTCACCGCAACATCTACGCGCTGGACGCCAGGAACCAGGGCAACGTTTCGACGCAATGTTTCACGCGACATGGCAGCGTCATCACACACGAGAACCGTGGCCATGAACAACCTGCCTTTCCGCATAGATCAGGTGAATAAGTGCTCACCATCTATCGGCAGGTTCAGCAGGGTTCTTGAATAGGGCCCCAGCGGTCGAGCCGAAGGGGCCACAGGCCCGTCAGGCTAAATAAATCCTCGAGCCGCATTAGACAGGCGGGTCACAGCCTCGGTGAGGTCGTGGCTCAAAACTGCCCCATCGGGCAGAGTGCCCGGCCAGCCAGGCCCGCCCAACACGACAGCGGGCGCTGACTTCATCTTGCGCAGCGCATGGACGTCGAGATAGTCGCCGGTAATCCGGTCATGCGCCCACACCATGACCGCGGGCGAACCAGAGCGGGCCACCGCAGACATCAAAGCATCAAGAGGGACGCGAGCGCCCAGCATTCTGGTCGCCACACCACGCTCAGCCAAGCCGGCCGCAACAGCGTGTAGCGGAAGGGTATGTAGCTCATCGGGGGCTGCAGCCAAAATGATCGGTCGCGACCCAAACGGTTCGACCAGGCTCTCGGCAACTTCACGAAGAGCACCAACCACCCCTTCGGACAAGATGTGTTCCAGTTCAATGCCTTGACCCGTTGATTGAAAGCGCTCACCCACGCCAACCAAAACGGGGGAGATGATGTTGTCCCACGTCCACACCGTTCCGCGCGTGTTCAAGGACTCTTTCAAAATGCGTCGCACTGCTGGGGAATCAAGCGCTAACGCCGCGCGCGAGAGTCCACGTGCTTGAGCTGCGCCACCATGAATGGGAACGACTTGTCCGCCACCGGCTCGACCACGCTCGGTGGGTGCTGCCACGCCGCGATCAGGCTCAATGCTTTCGCGGGCCAAACCAGCATCAGCTTCCAACGCTGCTCGGGCCGCATCAGCCGGCGAACACCCGTCAAAGACCAGGGCTCGCATAATTTCCAGGCGCATGAGGTCTTCCACGCTGTAGCGGCGGTGCGCTCCGGCGCTGTGCCCACTGGGGCCGATGCCATAGCGACGATCCCAGGTGCGAAGCGTGGCAGGCGCCACGCCCAAGCGACGCGCCACAGCCGCCACGGTCAGACCCACTTCGGGGGTTACCGGGACCTCAAAAGGGGCTGAAGAGTCGCTCACAACCCCTAGTTTGGGGGGTTGTGGCTAGATCTGCCACTCAGGAGCCTCCGTTTCGCAAAATTAGTCAAAACTTTTTCGTCTGAACAACTTGACCAACTCTTGAAACGATATTATGTTTCTATCACCAGCTACACCGCAGGCAGGAATAACCGTCCTTTGGAGGAATGCAATGGCAGATATCTCTCGGCTCCCTGGCCCGAACGCTGACCTTTGGGATTGGCAACTCGAAGGCGCCTGCCGTGATGTTGACACCGAGGCCTTCTTTCACCCGGAGGGTGAGCGTGGCTCAGCTCGCTCGCGCCGCGAACTTGCCGCCAAGGCCATCTGCGCCACATGCCCCGTCATCGCAGCATGCGCCTCGCATGCACTCGCCGTTCGTGAACCGTATGGCGTCTGGGGCGGCATGAGCGAAGACGACCGCTTGGCGATCATCGAAGCTGGCAAGGCGCTTCGACCTGGAGCCACTCCCGCATTTGCTTCCTAGTCCTTTGCTTCACAGCACCAACCCCCTCAGAACAACAAACAAAGCCCGCTACGAAAGTAGCGGGCTTTGTTTGTGAATGCTTAGTGTGAGTGACCACCGGGGCCATGGCTGTGACCATGCCCACTGTGAGTGTCATCTTCTTCTTCAGCCGGCGTGTCGACCACAAGTGCTTCCGTGGTGAGCAACAACCCAGCAATCGAGCCAGCGTTTTGCAACGCTGAACGCGTGACCTTGACGGGGTCG
>CALQPL010000076.1 GCA_943332445.1 Bifidobacterium breve | reverse complement strand
ACAGCGCCGGTGACTTGGCGCCGGCTGGCACCCAAGGCGCGGAGAAGGGCGAGTTCGCGAGATCGCTGAGCCACCAGCATGGAGAACGTATTCAAGATGATGAAGGAGCCAACGATCAGGGCCAGAATGGCAAACACGAGCAAGAAGATGTTGACGAAGCTCAAGGCCTCCGCAATGGTGGCTGCCTGATCATCAGCGGCCTCCTTGCCGGTTTGGACCTTGACTGTCTTGCGCTCGCTGGGTGTGAGGGTCTTTTCGATGGATGCCTTGGTCTGGTCCTGGGTGAATCCAGCCTTGGACTTAACCGAGATCGCGGAAACCTGCCCAGGGGCGAGAAGAAGCTTTTGAGCGGTTAACGGGTCGAACGCCGTCAGACTTGCACCGGCGAGGTTTCCAGACGCTCCAAAACGGAAGATGCCGGTGACCTTGGCTTGACTAGGTCCGCGCGGAGTGACGATCTTGATGGTGTCTCCAACGGCCAGACCACCGGATTCGGCAGTTTGGGTATCAATGGCCACTTGCCCAGCAGCGGTAGGACCTTTTCCTTCGCCGGGAACGAGGCGATAGGGGCTCAGCTCTTCATCGTCAGACCAACTGGTTCCAAAAGCTGGTGCGCCAGGCGTGCCGACTACTTTTCCGTCGTCGCCAATCACGTAGACCCCGTCAACTTGCACGAATCCCTCTGCACGCTCAACGTCAGGCGACTTCTCCACACGGTCAACCAAAGACGCGGGAATAGAAATCTCTCGATCCCTCGGGGCCCGATTGGTCGTGAAGGCCTGCTGTGGAGTCAGTTCCACATCGCTCGTTGTTTGGGCAAAGAGGTCATCAAAAGTTTTTGACAACGTGTCAGTGAAGATACAGGTTCCTGCAACAAAGGCCACACCGAGGACGACAGCCAGAGCGGAAAGGATCAGGCGGATTTTGTGAGCGGCGAGATTTCGCCGAATGAATCGCAACATGGATCAGGCCTGCTCGCGTCCGGGGACCTCAAAACGCTTCATGCGCTCGAAGACCTTGTCCGCTGTCGGGTTGGGCATGTCGTCCACCACTTCGCCATCAGCGAGAAAGATGACACGGTCAGCAAATGCTGCAGCGTTGGCATCGTGGGTCACCATCACCATGGTCTGCCCAAGGTCATCGACTGAGCGACGCAGGAACGAGAGAACTTCACCACCTGCACGCGAGTCAAGGTTCCCGGTGGGTTCGTCGCCAAAGATGATCTCGGGGCGACTAGCCATGGCGCGGGCACAAGCCACGCGTTGTTGCTGACCACCGGACAGTTCCGATGGGCGGTGATTGAGGCGATCTTGAAGTCCGATAGCGGCGATCACCGAATCGATCCAGTCTTTGTCGCCCGAATTGCCAGCAAGGTCGAGCGGCAGGGTGATGTTCTCGATCGCGGTCAAGGTGGGGATCAAGTTGTAGGCCTGGAAAACAAACCCGAGGCGGTCACGCCGCAGTTGGGTGAGGTCCTTTTCCTTCAGCGTTGCCAAGTCAACATCACCAATGAGCACCTGGCCAGACGTCACGGTGTCCAGGCCGGCCATGCAGTGCATCAGCGTGGATTTGCCAGAACCAGAAGGCCCCATGATCGCGGTGAACTGACCCTTGCCGAGTTCAACATTCACCGACTTCAGGGCGGCGACTTCGGTGTCGCCCTCGCCATAGACCTTCGTGAGGTTGATCGCTCGCGCAGCGGCTGTGGTGATGGCGGTGGCGCTCATGGTGCTCCCTTGGAGTGGCTTTCCCTGATACGTACTTCAGGACTCAGGAGAGCCTACGGTAATGGTGGGAAACAGCGGTGGTTCGCCACCAAAGGCTGGGCAGAGGGACTGGAAGTCGCACCAATCACACAGTTTGCTGGTTTTGGGCTCAAATACCCCCGTGTTGAGCCGATCTTCGATGTCGTTCCAGATGGCCACAATCTTGTTCTCTGTGGCCGTGAGCACGTCCGCACTGGGCTCATCAATGACCGGGCGACCATCACCGAGGAACATCAATTTCAGCTGTCGTGGCAAGACACCGTCATTGCGCCACAGCACGAGCCCGTAGAAGCGCATTTGGAACAACGCTTTGTCCTGGAATCGCGGGTTGGGGGATTTGCCTGTCTTGTAATCAACGATCCGGACGTCGCCCGCGGGGGATACGTCAAGGCGATCAATGAATCCGCGCAAGATCAGACCGCTGTCGAGCGTGGTCTGCACGAATAATTCGCGACCTGTTGGCTCAAGGCGTTGGGGATCTTCCATCGCAAAGTAGGTGCCCACTAAGTCGCGTGCCTTTTCAAGCCAGACACCCAAGCCTTCATCGTCGGCCACAACGGCAACCTCTGGGTCTTTGGCAATGACGGCTTGCCAAGACGGTTCAATCAGTGCGGTCGCAGCTTCGAGTGTGCGTTCAGGGGCGGGCAGGTCATACAAACCCTCAAGAGCTGCATGAACAACGGTTCCGCGGGTTGCTGCAGATGATGGGGCCGTAGGCAACTTGTCAATTGACCTGAAGCGAAACAAGAGCGGACATTGCTGAAAGTCCGATGCGCGTGAGGGCGACAAAGCGCGTGGAACAGTGACGACTTCGGGTGTTGAAGGGCTCATCTGGTTCACCGTAGTGGAAAAGCGCCTAGTCTGAGAGTTGTGACCAGCGAACAACCCGCACCCTCAGATTCAGTTGATCTGGACAAATCAGACAAAGCGCAAAACCGAGACAGATCGATCCGGCTGGGTTCAGTCCAAGGCGTCCCGGTGCTGCTGTCCGGCAGTTGGTTCATCGTCGCGACTTTGATCACCGTAACTTTTGCGCCGGTTGTTCAGGATCGAGTGCCAGGTATTGGTAGTTGGGCTTACGCCGTCGCTCTGATCTTCGCCCTACTGCTGTACGTATCCGTATTCATTCATGAACTCAGCCATACGCTCGTGGCTCGATCCTTTGGCATGCCCGTTCTGGGGATCAGACTCAACATCTTCGGTGGCTTGTCAGAGATCGCCGAAACGCCGGCAACTGCTTGGCGCGAGTTTGCTATCTCCGTAGCCGGACCAACAGTCTCTCTGGTGTTGGGAGTGGCTGGATTGGGGCTCGAACGCACCTTCGCACCCACGGGGATTGTGGGCGTCCTCTTGCTACAAGTCACCGTGGCGAACCTGTTCGTCGGATTCTTTAACCTCCTTCCCGGCCTTCCCCTTGATGGCGGACATGTCATTAGGGCTGTTCTGTGGGGGATCACGGGAAACGAGCATCGATCGACGATCGTTGCCTGCTGGGCTGGGCGCGTGGTGTCGATCATCATCATCGCTTTGCCCTTTGGGCTCGCAGGGCTAAGCGGTAATAATCCGAGCATCATCACGGTCGTGTGGTGCGCGCTCATTGCCGGCTTTGTGTGGACCGGGTCTTCGGCCACGTTGGTTCAGGAACGACTGACGGCCACCATTCCTACCTTGTCGGTAGCCGAGTTCGTTAGAACTTTCGTCAGCGTCCAAGCAGATACGCCGTTGGCTGTGGCCATGAATCAGGTGTTTGCCGCCAATGCGCGTTCCATCGTCACCACTGACTCCGCTGGAGAGGTGGTCGGGATCGTGAATGAACAAGCTGTTGCTGCTGTACCCATTGACCGACGCCCTTGGGTCGATGTCGCCTCTGTCGCTCGCCGAGTCGACGATCAGTCAGTCATTGCTTATGAACTTGTGGGGGAGGCGATGCTTACAGACCTTCGGGCCAAGGCCAAGCAAGACTTTTTGGTACGCGATTCCACGGGGCTGTTGATGGGCGTCCTTGTCGTCGCTGATGTGGAAAGCCGGATGGAGACTGCACGCAAGGGGCGAAAAGCTCGGCACTAGCCTTGGGGGTTATGAGTGCACTCCCCACTGTCCAGCGACCGCTTCGAGTTGGCGAATCAGTTCAGTTGACTGACGACCGGGGAAAACACCACACCATCGTTCTTGAAGAAGGCAAGCGTTTTCATACGCACCGTGGCTCGATCGGTCATGACGACCTCATCGGATCGCCAGAGGGTTGTGTCGTTTATAGCGACCGCAAGGTTCCCTACCTCGCCCTTCGCCCCTTGTTGATGGACTTTGTCCTGTCGATGCCTCGCGGTGCGACGGTGATTTACCCCAAGGATTCCGCAGCAATTATCAGTGTGGCGGACATCTTTCCCGGGGCCCGCGTGCTCGAAGCCGGTGCCGGTTCGGGCGCCTTGAGCTGTTCACTCCTTCGCGCGATCGGGCCGAATGGGCGCTTGTTCTCCTTTGAGCGACGTGAAGACTTCGCTGAAATTGCCGCAGCGAATGTGCTGAAGTTCTTTGGGGAAACGCAATCCGCCTGGAGTCTGACCACCGGTGATCTAGTGGAGTCGCTGCCCGCAAGCGATGCGGCCGCTGGTGTTGATCGTGTGGTGCTTGACATGTTGGCGCCATGGGAGTGCATTGACGCGGTTGCCTCCGTACTCATTCCCGGCGGAGTCTTGGTGGTCTATGTCGCCACTACGACGCAGATGTCGACGGTGGTCGAGGCGTTGCGTGAACACGGTGAATTCACTGAGCCGGTCACCACGGAAACCTTGGTGCGTTCTTGGCACGTTGAGGGTCTCGCCGTGCGACCTGATCACCGCATGATCGGCCACACGGGATTTTTGGTTCAAACGCGGCGCATGACACCTGGGATTGCTGCTCCACCGAGGCGTCGCCGACCCGCTAAGGGCTAAGACTTAGGAAGCGTTAGGACCGGCGATTTCTTTACCATCGCTGATTTGCGCCACGTGAATGCATTTGCCTGGACATTCTTTAGCCGAGGCGATGACATCGGTAACAAGGTCCAGAGGGACGCGAGTGCGAGCACCGGGTTCGAGGAGCAACTCGTCGGCCTCATCCTTGACGTACGCCAACCCATCCAGGTCCATTTCAAACACTGGCCGGGCGTATTGCACGCACAGGCCATCGCCAGTGCACAACTCTTGGTCGATCCATACTTCAAGAGTGGCGTCAGCTGCGTTGATCGAATCGGAATTGATGAGTCACTCCTTCACGCGGTTGGTGACGGTGAGCCTAACAATCACGGACCTATTCCGCTTGACCGCCTAGATCTGGAGTTGACCTCGGACACGGCGGACCAAACTCTGGCGCAATGACCAAAAGGGGAGTTAGATCACGGTAGAACATCGTCTCCAGGAGGCGAAAGAGATGACCACCCCTGATGAGGGCTCCACCCCACAGGACCAGCGGTACGTCACCAGGGTCGATCCTCCTGCTGTGACTGATCGCGATTTGGCTGCAGACATCGCTTCGTTAAGCGCCCAGAACCGACGCTTGGTCTCGACGCTGCAACAAGCACGCGAGCAGATTGTCACTCTCAAGACAGAGATTGATCAGCTCGCCCAGCCGCCATCTGGTTTTGCCATCTTTATTGGAGCCAACGACGACGCAACGGTGGATGTGTTCGCCAATGGGCGCAAAATGCGCATTGTCGCCAGCCCTGATGTTGATGTGGCTTCGCTTGAGCCAGGCCAAGAGGTCATCCTCAACGAAGCTATGAACGTGGTGAAGGCTCTTTCGTTCGAGAAGGTCGGCGAAATCGTCATGCTCAAGGAGCTTCTAGAGGACGGCGAACGCGCTCTAGTGCTTGGACATTCGGACGATGAACGCGTGGTGCGCCTCGCGGACCCGTTGCTCAAGGGCGTGGTGCGGGCTGGGGATTCCTTACTCCTGGACAGTCGCTCGGGTTTTGTGCTCGAACGTATCCCCAAGTCCGAGGTAGAGGAACTCGTTCTCGAGGAAGTCCCCGATATTGAGTACGAAGACATCGGTGGTCTGGGCAGTCAGATTGACCTGATTCGCGATGCCGTGGAATTGCCGTACCTGCATCCTCACCTGTTTGCCGAACACAAGTTGCGTCCCCCGAAGGGCATTTTGCTCTACGGGCCACCTGGGTGCGGAAAGACCTTGATCGCCAAGGCTGTTGCGCATTCATTAGCGAACAAGGTTGCGGAGGTCACAGGTCAACCCGGCGGCAAGAGTTACTTCTTGAACATT
>CALQPL010000075.1 GCA_943332445.1 Bifidobacterium breve | reverse complement strand
GTCCGCCGGCCGGTCCGCCGACGCTAATGAGCGCGCCATCAAGTCGACCGAAGTGCTCAAGAGCGCTAGCGGTCAGTTGAGCGGCTACTTCGGGAGTACCAATGGATCCTTCAACGGTGACGAGGTTGCCCTCGGTCACGCCTGCATCAACGAGCATCTGCACTGTTGCTGTCAGGCTCTCTTGAGAGCGTGAGTTAAGCACCAGTTGAGCGCCGTTAAGGGCTAATTCCAGAGCGGTGGCTTGTCCCAGTCCACTGGTCGCGCCGGTAACGATGAAGACTTTGTCACGCAGGTGCAAATCCATGCCAACAGCCTAGGGTGATGAACCATTTTCGGTGAGTTCGGTATCTGTTCGTCGCACGATGATCCACCAACCAACCCAGATCAACAGGGCAAAGGCGATCCACTGCACGACATAGCCCAAGTGCGGTCCAGAACTTACATCGGGATTGGGCAGGCGGGTGGGCGTTGTTTTGGGAGCAGGGTCCTCGGTGGCGACTTGTAGCCAGGCTTGATAGGTCGGGGTGGATCTCGAACCGTTGATCACCGATGGACTAATCGTTTGGATTTGACGATCCGGTAGACCTTGGGTGTCTGTGGTGCGCTCAAGGCCACGCAGATATCCGGTGACGCTGACACGACCGGCGGGTGGAGCTGGTGACGGTGATGGCGTGCGAGCATCGGCGCCAGCCCTGATCCAGCCGCGTACTGCCCAGATGCGACCCGAAGATGTGTCTAGTGGCGTGAGTACCCAGTAGCCGGTGGACTCGTTGAGCGAACGCTTGCGCACCAATAGTTCGTCCGACTGGTCATAGGTTCCTTGGGCGGTGACGGCTCGCCACGTTGTCCGAGTATCGAGAGGTTCACCAGGGCGCACAGTGCGAGTGAGCGGGGTAGCTGGTTGGTCATAGTTGGAGGTAATGATCCGGTTTGCATCGTTGCGCCCGTGTAGTCGATTCAATTGCCATCGAGCGAGAAAGATGCAGGCCGTAGATGCTAGGAGGGCAAATGCCGTCACCACGATCCATCGCGCCGGCTGTGCTTTCACCTGCTCAGCCTAGGCCGAGTTAGTTGGGTCCGAACTTGGTGGCAAGGATTGCCGCGGATCCAGCAGGGTTGTGGTGGGAAGGGGCGCGGTGCGCTGAGGCTTGCCATTGGCAATCACCACCGCCACATAGGGGAGTAGCAGAGCTCCGGAAAACAAAATCCAACCCAAAATGACGTTCTTCAGCACCACGAAGGAAACGACGCAACCGATAAAGCATGCGGTCCGCACGGCCATGGAAATCAAATAGCGACGCGTACGGGCGCTGACATCATCGCTGAGTGAGCGTCCTGCGCCACTGATCCGGTAGACCTCGTCACCGGTGCTCTGATCGGATGCCATAACCCCACGGTACGACTAATTGCAGTGGATGGCACGCCCACAAGCGATCTCAGGCACAATGAGTTGGAACTCACACCGAAATGCACCTGACCCCTGGGAGAAGAAATGTCGAATCGGACCTACCGCCTCACTGAAATCGTTGGCACATCCGCTGAGGGTGTTGATTCGGCCATTCAGAATGGGATTGGTCGCGCGGCTCAGACGTTGCGTCACCTTGACTGGTTTGAGGTCACTGAGATACGCGGTCAGATCGTTGACGGCAAGGCTGAGCACTTTCAGGTTTCCATGAAGGTTGGCTTTCGCCTCGAAGATGCCTGATTCGTTGCTAGCGAGCATCTGAACGAGTCGACAGATTGAATCCTGTTGTCCGCACTGCGGGAGCAATAACCCGCTGAACGTATTCACCCCATTCACGAGGTTGAGTGCGCGAGCTGTCGGTGCTGTCGACGATGTTGCTAAATACATCCAGTGGCGAGACGTTGAAGCGGAAGTTTGATGCCGCTCCCACCACTTTGCCGTCCTTGACGACATAGACCCCGTCGCGTGTGAGACCAGTGAGCAGCATGGTTTGTCGATCAACATCTCGGATGTACCACAGACAGGTGATCAACAGTCCATTCTCGGTTCGTGCGATCAAATCAGCGAGAGTGCCCGAGCCCTGGGAATCAATGATGATGTTGTCGATGGCCGGACGGGTCTGCTCAACGGTGGTTTGGTAACTGCGCGGGCCGATGAGGTGGCGCAGGACACCGCTTTCAATCCATTGCGTCGCTTGTAGGGGTTGAGCATTGTCCGCTACAGAGGACGTCGGTCCGCTGGCGTGTTCAACAACAAACGGCGCTGTGGAAACCTCCGGGTGGTCAGGGTCGGATGTCATGGAGATTTTGGGGGACATCACTGTCTGACCGAGTTTGGTTCCGCCACCCGGTCGCGCAAAGGCCGAGCTTCCTTCAACTGCGTCCCGTGCCGATGCTTCCCATAACGCAGGAATAGCCAAATCGGCTACGGCTTCCGCGGTCAAGATCACGTCGTAATGTCCCGGCTCAACGTCAATGTCCACCTCGGACCATTGGCGAGCCTGACGCACGGTGTCTTCAAGGTCTGGGATGGACAGCTCAGCAAAGGTATTGGCTGATGCCCCCGCCCACGAGGACACCAGGACACCATCGGTGCGCGTTGCACGTTGGGTGATGTCAATACTTGCCGCCCGTTGGTGGTAGACGCGTCGAGCTCCCGAGCTCATTCCCACCCACGTTGAATCGGTGTTGGCCTCTGCGTAGCCGGACCACGTCAAGCCCTCCGCACGTGCTCGATTCAGAGCCTGAGCCAAGGGTTGAATCAACGGCGTGAAGACCTCGGGGTCCATAACGGGAGCCAATTCGTCAAACGTTGCATCAACATGGTCGCTCGCCAAAGCGACGCCACTGTCGACACTCGAAACCTCACCATGCTTTGCACGCTCGATCAGGACATTGACCATTGATTGCATGTCATCGGTATCAACATTGGTAAAAGTCTGTGCGGCGGTCTTGGTGCCGTCTGTTTCTTGAACGAGCGCAATGAGGGTCAAGGACAGTGCGCGGGTCAAGCCGTTCGTGGTCAGGGAGTTTTGCGCCCAGCGGAGGTTTCCACGCTGTTCAAGATCGGCAATGGCAATGAGCTCTGCCCCCTCATGGGCGCAAGCCAAAGCCTGCTCAACTAAGGACGAGGGATGCTGATTCATTTCGCCTCCTGAACGGTGTTCAAGATGTTGACGTCACGAAATAGCGCCGCTGGTGTGCCGTGACTGACCGGAGCTGACTGCCCTGGCTGGGCCTTGCCACAGTTCAACGCCCCCATGAGTCGGTAGGTGGAATCGTTGCCCACGGCACTCATCGAGCCCCAAAAATCGGGGGTACGCCCTTGGTAGGCCGCATCCTTGACCTGGCCAGCAATCTTTCCGTCCTTAATGCGGTGAAAACGCTGTCCAGTGAACTGGAAGTTGTAGCGCTGCATATCGATGGACCACGAATTATCACCCACGACGTAGAGCCCATCGCCAAGTTCCGATAGCAACCCCTCGAGGTCAGGTCCGCGCGGGTCGGGAACCAGGTTGACGTTGGCCATGCGCTGGATGGGGTAGAGGATGCCTGACTCTGCGTAAGCACAACCGTTGGATCGGGAAAACCCTCCGCGCGTAGCTGTGGCGCGATCAAGTTGGAACCCATCCAAGATCCCCGACTTGACGATGTCCCACTCCTGCGCTTGCACGGCTTCGTCATCCCAACCTGTGGTGGCTAGGCCATGAAGTGCGGTGCGATCTGCGCGAATATTCATCAGAGCGGACCCGTACTTCAAACTTCCCACTCCATCGGCAGGGACGAACGAGGTTCCGGCGTAGTTGGATTCGTAACCCAAGATGCGATCGAGCTCAGTCGCGTGGCCGATGGATTCGTGGATGGTCAGCCACAGGTTGGTGGCATCAATAACGACGTCGTACAGACCGGCTTCAACGGTGGGCGCAAGGTGCTTTTCTGCAAGGAGTTCGGGCAGTTCAGCCAGTTCGCCATCCCAGTCCCAACCGCTGTTGACCAGGTATTCCCACCCTCGGGCCGCTGGTGGTGCCAGCGATTTCACGGTGTCAAAACCCTTATCGCTGATGGAGGTGACACGCATGGCTGGTCCGGTGCGTACGCGCTGCTGAGTGATCCGTGAACCGTTGGAGTGGGCCACGAAGGTTGTCTCTTTGACACTGGTGACTTCAGCATCAGCATGGGTCACACTCGGGTGGGATAGCAACATCTCTGATCGTGCACGCAACAAGTCAACGGTGTCTGCGGCGCTCACCGTGAACGGGTCAATGTCGTAGGCCGAAACCCATTCGACGCGACCGTAGGAAGGTTCAGGGGCAGGGTCTTCGGCGATGATGCTCAAGGGTTTACTCAATGCGGCAAGGGCACTGGCTTCTTGCGTCAATCGCACGGCCGAATCCGTGGTGACAGTTTGTGAACCGGCAAAACCCCATGACCCGTTCAAGAGAACACGCACTGACATCGACAAGTCATTCATGTCGTGGCTGGTTTCGAGTTCGCCATCATGCATAGCGAGGTAGTGGGTTCGAGTCTGATGGATTCGGACTAACACCTCTGAGCACGCCGAGCCAGTGGCCAAGGCGGCTTCGGCGATGGCATCAAGCGGCAGTTGGCGAAAGCTCGCGTCAATCTCGGCCATTGGTGTGGATCCCTTTTCCCGATTGCTATGAATTCCTGCACTGCACCTGGTTGCCACAATGCCCAATGCGCAGCAATCCGGCGTACAGCATTCTCACGCTAGTGCGGTGCGCCACATTGGTGCGAGTCGGGAGCACCGATAGCGTTAGGACACTGGCTTGAATTGGGAGGTTTCGTGGCTAGATCAGTCTTAGTGACAGGTGGTAATCGGGGAATCGGCTTGGCCGTTGCCCAAGCATTTGCTGCCCAGGGCGACAACGTGGCCATCACCTATCGATCTGGCGAACCTCCGGCCGGCTTTCTTGCGGTTAAATGCGATGTAACTGATGCCAGTTCGGTTGACGCCGCTATCGCTGAAATTGCCGAAAAGCAAGGGGCCGTCGAAGTTTTGGTTGCTAACGCGGGTATTACGCGCGACACGCTGCTGATACGTATGACTGATGACGACTTCACCTCAGTGCTTGACGCCAACCTGACCGGCGCCTTCCGAGTCATCCGCGCAGCGTCGAAGGCCATGTTGCGCAGTCGCAAGGGAAGTATCGTGCTGATGTCGTCGGTTGTTGCGATGACTGGATCGGCGGGGCAAGCCAACTACGCAGCCTCAAAGGCCGGCATGGTGGGGTTGGCGCGGTCACTGGCGCGCGAACTGGGTTCACGTTCCATCACGGTCAACGTCGTCGCACCGGGTTTTATTGACACCGACATGACGGCAGAGCTGGGTGAGGACCGTAAGGTGCAGATTCTGGCGCAGGTACCTCTGGCCAGGTATGGAAGTACGGACGATGTAGCCAACACCGTGCTGTTTCTGACCTCGGATGCGGGCGCTTACATCACGGGAGCTGTTATCCCCGTCGATGGCGGATTAGGCATGGGTCACTAGTTCACAGATTTCGTTGGTAACGGCATAAGTGAGAGGGAATTGACGTGGGTTTGCTAGAGAACAAGACCATCCTGGTTACCGGGGTACTCACGGACGCATCGATTGCGTTCCATGTGGCCAAGCTGGCCCAGGAGCAAGGCGCCACCGTCGTCCTGTCCTCGTTTGGGCGCGCCAGCAGGTTGACGCAGCGCACGTCTGGGCGCTTGCCATCCACGGCACCCGTCGTTGAACTTGATGTCACCTCAGAAGAGGACTTGGCTGCGCTTCCTGATCGGTTGCGCGAAGTGGGAATTGACAAGCTCGATGGCGTATTGCACTCCATTGGATTTGCACCAGAAGCCGCGCTAGGTGGCAACTTCCTCAATACCGCATGGGAAGACGTTGCCACCGCTATTCATATTTCAGCCTTCTCCCTTAAATCTTTGACCATGGCCTGCCTTCCACTTTTTGGCGAAAAGGCCAGCGTCGTTGGCCTGGACTTTGATGCCACGGTGGCCTGGCCCAAGTATGACTGGATGGGTGTTGCGAAAGCCGCGTTCGAGTCAACGTCTCGCTACTTGGCCCGCGACCTTGGTCCACGAGGTGTTCGAGTGAATTTGGTAG
>CALQPL010000074.1 GCA_943332445.1 Bifidobacterium breve | reverse complement strand
CCACCGTGTTGGGGATGTCGTGGAGTTTGACGTCCAAGAAAAGCAATCGCCCAGGCGCAGCATTGCGCACTTGTTGAACCGCTTCGGGTCCGTAGCGCATGTACAACTCAAGACCGACTTTGAAGGTGCTGACCGAATCCTTGACTTGGCCCGCAAGCACCACAGCACTGGCAAGGTCTGGTGCATCCAACGCCACAGCGATACGTGCAGGAGTAGCAAAGTCACTCAACGGGCGGATGCTCACAGGTCAGCGCTCGATTCAGAATCTTCTAACGCCTCATCAAACTCAACAAAGGCCGGACCCTGCGGCTCGAGTTCGATATCGGGTTCACGGTGGGCGTATCCGATCGCATCATTGAGCGAAGCAAATCCACGCTCAGCCACAGCACGAGCCAGTTCGTCACGAATGCGAGCCGGTGAGCTGGGGTCGTGGAAGATCACCGTGCCAATAGACACTGCGCTTGCCCCAGCCAAGATGAATTCCAGCGCATCAAGGCCCGTACGAATGCCACCCATTCCCAAAATGGGAACTTCTGGCATGGCCTGATGGACCTGCCAGACGCAACGCACGGCCATGGGACGAATCGCGGGTCCAGATAGTCCACCAGTAATTCCAGCCAACGCCGGTCGCATGGTGTCGGTATTGATGACCATGCCTAACGTGGTGTTGATCATGGAAAGGCCATCGGCACCGGCCTCGACCACAGCGTGAGCCACCGAAACGATGTCGGTGACATCAGGTGAGAGTTTGACGAAAACGGGGACGCCAGGGGTGGTGGAGCGGCGAACCGCCGAGACCACTTCGGCTGCAGCCACGGGATCGCACGCAAAGACTTCGCCGCGTGATTCAACGTTGGGGCACGAAATATTGACTTCAATACCGCTCACGCCCGTGGCCATACGCAATTTGCCCGCGACCTTGGCGAACTCCTCGACGCTTCCACCGGCAATGGAGACCACCGTGGTGGCACCACGTTCATGCAACCACGCCAGGTCGCGCTCGATGAAGGAGTCAACGCCTGGGCCTTGCAGTCCGATGGAGTTGAGCATTCCCGACGGGGTCTCGGCCATACGTGGAGTGGGGCGACCTGATCGAGGGTTTTGCATCACTGACTTAGTGACAATGCCACCGATGGTGGTGATGTCAAAGAACTGATCGAGTTCACGACCAGCCGCCGCACAACCAGATGCCGTCAAGATTGGGTTGACCAACGGCAGCTCACCTAAGTGCGTGGACATGTCAATGTCGGGCAATGGCTGTTCGGTCTCAGGCTTGGTGGTCAAGCGCATGCGAGTCATGACGCACTCCCCTCGTCGTCAGCATCAGAAGCCTCGACGAACGCATCTTCACCGTCCACCGGGAGGTCCTCTTCAACCGCCACCGGTGCACTGGCAGCAAAGAGGGAATCGTTAGTGGCTTGCGTCCAAGCAATCGAACCGATCGTGTCATCGGGCACTGTGCCGACCTCAGACCAGCGCACACGATCACCTCTAAAGACTGGGCCTTCGACACAACTGCGCACCATGCGGGTTTGGCCATCATCACCAATGACGGGCATAACGCACGTCATGCACACACCCACTCCGCAGGCCATGGATTCCTCAACCGCGCACTGGCTGTGGATCCCATAGCGTTCAGCGGTCTTGGCCACAGCTTGAAGCATGCCCATCGGTCCACACGCATACAGGACCGCAGAGTCGGATCGTTCGATGATGCGTGGCAACACATCGGTCACGCGACCGCGCTCGCCCAAACTGCCATCTTCAGTAGTGATCGCAATGGACTGTGACATCCGCTTACCCTCAAGGGCGCCAAAGAGTCGATCCTCGGTTGATGCTCCGAGGACAAAGTCAACTCGACATCCGCGCTCACGCAATTTCTCGGCCAAAGTGAACAATGGTGCAGCACCGTAGCCACCACCGATCAACACACAAGGAACCGGTTCAGCCGGTAAAACGAACGGGCGCCCAAGTGGGCCCACGATGTCGATGGGATCGTGGCGCTGGCGATCAGCAAGCCACGCCGTGCCGGGACCGGCAATTGAAAAAACGATGTCAACCGTTCCGCCGTACACGCCCCGCTGTTCAGTGCGATAGATCGAAAAGGCTCGCCGCAACAACAAACTTGAACTATCTCCACCCACGTTGAGGGCGACGAAGTGACCGGGGCGGGCATGCTCTGCGATACCGGGAGCAACCATGCTCAGGTTGAAATACGACCCAATGCGGCGAATATCGAGGACTTCGCCCTTAACCTGCACCGCCATTAACGCATCCCGTCTCGTGCTTGATTTATTTGTTCAGCGTAAGCCTGCAAAGATTTGACATCGATTTCGCCCGCAATCAGGGCCTCAATCCCCTGCACAGCAGCAGCCAAACCTTGAATCGTGGTGATGCAGGGCACCCCACGCGTGACCGCAGCGGTGCGAATTTCGTAGCCATCCAAACGAGCACCCACACCGAACGGTGTATTGATGATCAGGTCTACATCTCCATCGAGGATGTATTCCACCGTGTCGCGGCGGCCATCGGGTTCTTCGAAGTGCTTGCGCACGATGGTTGATTCAACACCGTTACGACGCAAAATGTCAGCTGTACCTTCGGTGGCCAAAATCGTGAAGCCCAAGTGCGCCAGCCGCTTCAGCGGGAAGATCATCGCGCGCTTGTCGCGGTTGGCCACCGAGACAAAGACGTTGCCCGAGATCGGCAGTGGGCCGTAGGCACCAGCCTGGGATTTGGCGTAGGCGGTACCGAGGAGAGCATCAATTCCCATGACCTCGCCGGTTGAACGCATCTCGGGACCAAGGACGGTGTCCACACCGTGGAATCGACCAAATGGCAAGACAGCTTCCTTCACCGCAACCGGAGAGTTTTCTGGCAGGTTTCCGCCATCGCCGACCATGGGCAAGATTCCCTCGGTGCGCAATGTCGCAATGGTCGAACCCATCATGATGCGCGCCGCAGCCTTGGCCAGCGGAACAGCGGTGGCCTTCGAGACGAACGGAACGGTTCGCGATGCGCGCGGGTTGGCTTCTAAGACGTACAAGACATCGGAGGCCATAGCGAATTGGATGTTGATCAATCCCCGCACTCCCACACCCTCCGCGATCGCGTGCGTGGATTGGCGAATGCGCTCAATGTCGGAGCGACCTAACGTGATCGGCGGAAGCGCACAGGCGGAGTCGCCGGAGTGAATTCCAGCTTCTTCGATGTGCTCCATGACGCCACCGAGGTACAACTCTTCACCGTCAAAGAGTGCATCGACGTCAATTTCGATCGCGTCATCAAGGAAGCGGTCAACCAACACCGGGTGTTCGGGACTGATCTGCGTGGCACGCTCGATGTAGCCGCGCAACATCTCGTCGTCATAGACGATTTCCATGCCGCGGCCACCCAAGACATAGGACGGGCGCACCAATACGGGGAAACCAATGTCAGCGGCAATGGCTTGTGCTTGATCGAACGTGGTGGCCGTGCCGTGCTTGGGGGCCGGCAGCTTGGCTCGTGCCAAGACCTGACCGAACGCGCCGCGGTCCTCGGCAAGGTGAATCGCCTCTGGGCTGGTTCCGACGATGGGGACACCGGCGTCCTTGAGTCCTTGTGCCAACCCCAGCGGAGTTTGGCCGCCCAACTGGACGATGACACCAGCAACGGGACCCGCGAGAGATTCAGCATGGAAGATTTCGAGCACGTCTTCGAGCGTGAGCGGTTCGAAGTACAAGCGATCGCTGGTGTCGTAGTCGGTTGACACTGTTTCTGGGTTGCAGTTAACCATGACGGTTTCGTATCCGGCTTCGCGCAAGGTTAGGGCTGCATGAACACATGAGTAGTCGAATTCAATGCCCTGGCCAATACGGTTGGGGCCACTACCCAGGATCAACACGGCAGGCTTTTCCCGCGGCTCAACTTCGCTCTCTTGGTCATACGAGGAGTAGTAGTACGGAGTCTTGGCTTCAAACTCGGCCGCACAGGTGTCGACCGTCTTGTACACGGGGCGGATGTTTAAGTTGTAACGCAGTGCCCGCACGTCGGCTTCTGCCATCCCCCGCAGTTGCCCGATTTGCTTATCGGAAAAGCCCATCCGCTTGGCTTGACTGATGGCATCCGCATCTAGCGTGCTGGCCTGAGCTAACTCTTGGGAGGCTTCAAAGATGGCAAACATTTGGTCGAGGAACCACGGATCAATCTTGGTGGACTTGTGCAGTTCTTCCAGGCTCGCACCGGAACGGATCGCATGCATCACCGTGTTGATTCGGCCATCAGTTGGACGCTGAGCGATCTCCAACAATTCAGCCACATTGCCTAACGGGCTAGCAAAATCGAAGGCGCCATCGGATTTTTCCAGTGAGCGCATGGCCTTCATTAACGCTTCAGGGAAGCTCCGGCCAATTGCCATGGCTTCACCGACCGACTTCATCGTGGTGGTCAAGGTGTCATCGGCCATTGGGAACTTTTCAAAGGCAAAGCGCGGAACCTTGACGACGATGTAGTCCAACGTGGGTTCAAAGGATGCTGGGGTTTCTTTGGTGATGTCGTTGGGGATTTCATCCAGCGTGTAACCAATCGCCAGCTTGGCGGCGATCTTGGCGATCGGGAAACCCGTGGCCTTTGAAGCCAAGGCGCTTGATCGAGAAACCCGCGGATTCATTTCAATCACGATTAAGCGGCCATCGTGTGGATCGATAGCGAACTGGATGTTGCAGCCACCGGTGTCTACACCGACGGCGCGAATGATCTTGATGCCAATGTCGCGCATGTGCTGGAACTCAACATCGGTCAAGGTCAGCGACGGCGCAACCGTGATGGAGTCCCCTGTGTGCACGCCCATGGGGTCAAAGTTTTCGATCGAACACACCACGACGACGTTGTCGTTCTTGTCGCGCATGAGCTCAAGTTCGTACTCTTTCCAGCCCAAGATGGATTCTTCAAGCAAAACCTCGGTGCTGATGGAGGCTTGCAGCCCTGAACCAGCGATGCGCTCCAGGTCGGCTTGGTTGTACGCGATTCCCGAACCGGCGCCACCCATGGTGAAAGAGGGACGAACCACGACGGGATAACCGCCTAGTTCTTCGACCCCGCGCAAACAGTCATCCATCGTGTGCGCGATCACTGAGCGAGCGCTTTCGCCGCCGATGTCGGCGACGATGGACTTAAAGAGTTCACGGTTCTCGCCGCGCTCAATGGCATCGATGTCGGCACCGATGAGTTCGACGTTGTATTTGGCCAGTACGCCGTTCTCATGCAACGCGATGGCCGTGTTCAGTGCGGTTTGGCCACCCAGCGTGGGCAAGAGTGCGTCGGGACGCTCCTTAGCAATGATCTTTTCGACCATCTCGGGCGTGATCGGCTCGACGTAGGTGGCATCAGCGAACTCAGGGTCCGTCATGATCGTGGCCGGATTGCTGTTGACCAAAATCACGCGAATGCCCTCGGCCCGAAGGACGCGACAGGCTTGAGTGCCCGAGTAGTCGAATTCGCAGGCTTGACCAATCACGATGGGGCCAGACCCGATCACCATGACGCTGGAAATATCCGTGCGCTTAGGCATGGGTTGCCTCCCCTACGTTGACCGAACCGGTTTCCATGACCTCGCAAAACCGATCAAACAGATAACTGGAATCGTGCGGGCCGGCGGCGGCCTCGGGGTGATACTGCACCGAGAACGCTGGCACGTCGTGACAGGTCAGTCCTTCCACAACGTCATCGTTGAGGCAGACATGACTCACGCTGACCCGACCAAATTCGGTATCGACAGGTGATTGCGGAGTCGCGGTGATCGGAGCATCAACAGCGAAGCCGTGGTTTTGCGCGGTGATTTCCACGCGCCCAGTAATGCGATCCATCACGGGTTGATTAATGCCGCGGTGCCCGAACTTGAGCTTGTATGTTCCAAACCCCAACGCCCGACCAAGGATTTGATTGCCAAAACAGATGCCAAAAACGGGGGTGCGGGCCGCGAGTGCTTCGCGCGTGACGTCCACTGCGTGAGTTGCCGTGGCCGGGTCGCCTGGACCATTGCTCAAGAAGATGCCATCGGGGTTGATGGCCATCAAGTCGGCATAGGTACTCGAGGCTGGCATCACGTG
>CALQPL010000073.1 GCA_943332445.1 Bifidobacterium breve | reverse complement strand
CATGCAAGTCATCGGGGAATAGGCTCTCACCCATGACCACAACGTCTATTCACACCAAAGCCCACCCGCAGTGGCGCGGAATTATTGAGGAATACCGCGACCGAATGCCGGTGACGGACAAAACCCCGATCGTTAGCTTGCGCGAAGGTGGAACCCCTTTGGTTCGCGCCAATGTGTTGTCAGCGCGCACGGGTTGTGAAGTGTGGCTCAAGGTCGAAGGCGCAAACCCCACGGGTTCGTTTAAAGACCGCGGCATGACGATGGCAATCAGCAAGGCCGCCGAAGAAGGCGCCAAGGCAGTTATTTGTGCCTCAACGGGAAACACCAGTGCCAGTGCTGCTGCTTATGCAGTTCGTGCCGGAATGGTCTGTGCCGTGTTGGTTCCGCAGGGAAAAATTGCACTGGGCAAGATGTCGCAAGCTTTGGCTCATGGTGCCCGCCTGCTTCAGGTTGAGGGCAACTTTGATGACTGTCTGACACTGGCGCGTGACCTGTCAGAAAACTATCCCGTTGCTTTGGTCAACAGTGTGAACCCAGACCGCATTGAGGGTCAAAAGACCGCATCCTTTGAGATCGTGGACATGTTGGGTGATGCTCCGGACATCCACGTCCTTCCGGTAGGTAACGCTGGCAACATCACGGCGTATTGGAAGGGTTACCGCGAGTACGCCGCGGATGGACTCGCAACTCACAATCCACGTATGTGGGGTTTTCAGGCTGCCGGATCCGCACCGATCGTTGATGGCGCTCCTGTAGCCAAGCCATCCACCATTGCCACTGCGATTCGCATCGGTAACCCAGCCTCGTGGAAGCAAGCCGAAGAGGCTCGCGATGATTCTGGTGGCTTGATTCACGCAGTCACTGACCGTCAGATTCTCAAGGCCTACCGACTCTTGGCCGCCGAAGAAGGCGTTTTCGTCGAGCCGGCATCAGCAGCCAGTGTTGCGGGATTACTGCAGTCGCTCGACGCAGGCTTGGTTGACAGCGGACAAACCATCGTGTGCACCGTTACGGGCAACGGTTTGAAGGATCCAGAGTGGGCCATCGCTGGCGCACCGGCACCGATCACTGTTCCCATCGACGCGCGTGCCGCAGCTGTGCAACTTGGACTTGTTGACTAGTTCAATGAGCGCAACCTTTTGGGAACAACCCGTCACCGTGCGCGTTCCCGCGACGTCGGCCAATCTCGGTCCAGGTTTCGACTGTATGGGCTTGGCCTTAGACCTCTTTGATGACGTCACCGCTGAAGTAATTTCGGGTGGAACCGTTGTGTCCATCGAAGGCGAGGGAGCCACAGACCTCCCGCGCGACGATTCACACCTGATCATCGCTTCGATGAAGCGCACCTTTGCGGCCATGGATGTACAACCCCCCATCGTTGGATTGCATTGCGTCAACCGCATCCCGCAGGCACGTGGCTTGGGCTCGTCGTCCGCCGCAATCGTGGCCGGCGCGATGCTGGCGCGGGCGATGGTCGTTGACGGGGATGAACGCATGACCGATCAACAGCTCTTGC
The DNA here is from genome assembly GCA_943332445.1 of Bifidobacterium breve. GTDB lineage: Bacteria > Actinomycetota > Actinomycetes > UBA12327 > UBA12327 > AcAMD-2. The sequence continues at coordinate 4,613 of CALQPL010000073.1, read as the reverse complement.
AATTCGTAGTGGATCAGGAAGGTCACCCTGACAACGTCGCCCCTTGCGTTTTGGGTGGATTGGTGCTCGCGTGGGGCAATCCCGTTCAAACAGTTCATCGCCAAGTTCATGCGTCAATTAATGCGCTGGTGTTCGTGTCAGCCTTGGGCGTAAAGACCGAGCAGGCACGAGCGATTTTGCCCGAGTCCATCGCGCACCATGATGCAGCCGCCAACTCGGCACGGGCCGCGTTGCTTGTTGATGCCCTCACGCATGATCCGTCCAATCTCTTTGATGCCACTGTTGACTACCTGCATCAAGAACAACGGCGTTCGGCCATGCCGCAATCGTTGGATCTGATGGATGCGCTGCGTTTAGCTGGAATTCCAGCGACGATTTCGGGTGCCGGTCCCAGCGTTCTGGTCTTGACGACCACGACGCAGCAGCGAGCCAAGGCCATCGAGATTGGCGAGCTCTTCCCGGATTTTCGGGCTTTGCCGATAGCAACGAGCCCCAGCGGGGCACAGGTAGTAGCCGGCTAGATCGACGAATTCGGGCAATTTCCCCACCCTGCCCCCTGGAGGCTCGGACGGGTGTTAGGGTCTAGATATCTGAACCGGTCAACTGAGATTTCTCAAAGACCCCACTCATCGCCAAAAAGCCTTATTCGTTAAGCGCTGAGTGCGAACGGATAATCCGCCACCTGACTGATTTAGTTGCGTGGCTTCCACTCACTTGTTTTTCGCACGGTGAGCGCCTCACAGGACACATCTGAAGGCCAGTCGTACGCAAGACAATTCCTTGAAAGGGTCATCTGTGGCCAACACAACAAAAGCCGATGGGCTCTCCACGATGTTGCTGCCCGAGCTCAAGACGCTCGCTGGCAAACTCGGGATTTCTGGAGCATCAGGCATGCGCAAGGGCGATCTCGTCGCCGCAATTGATGCGCAACAGCGTAAGAACGCGAAGTCTTCCTCCGCCGGAACCGGTCGTACCCGACGCACCAGCACGCGTGCAGCCGGCGATGCCGAATCAAAGCCCGCCAAGAAGGAAGCATCAGCAGAGGAATCTGCGGAGTCCGCTCCGGCCCGTTCCAACGAGCGTCCAGCTCGCGAGAACCGGGACAACCGTGAGAACCGCGATAACCGTGAGAACCGGGACAACCGTCGCGACAACCGCGATCGGTCAAATAACGATCGTCCAAACAATGATCGTCCAAACAACGATCGCTCCGGCAATGATCGTCAGGGCGGCGACCGCCAAGGTGGCGGCCAGGGCCAGTTCAATCGCTCCAATGGCCCGCGCGATGACGATGACCGTGGTCAACGTCAACGCCGCCGTGGACGCGACCGTTTCAGGGACAATCGCAATCCACGTGGCCCGCGCCGCGAATTTGGGGATTCCGAACCAGAGATTTCTGAAGACGATGTCTTGTTGCCAGTAGCGGGCATCTTGGACGTTCTCGATAACTACGCCTTTGTGCGCACGTCGGGCTACTTGCCAGGTCCCAACGACATTTACGTCAGCCTCTCGATGGTTCGTCGCTTCGGACTGCGTAAGGGCGATGCCATTACCGGTGTTGTCCGTCAGGCTGTCGAGGGCGAGCGTCGCGACAAGTTCAACGCTATTGCTCGCATTGACACCGTCAACGGTGTTGAACCCGAGAAGGCCAAGAACCGCATTGAGTTCAGCAAGCTCACTCCGCTTTACCCACAGGAGCGTTTGCGCCTTGAGGGTGACCCCACCAACATGACCGCTCGTGTCATCGACTTGGTTGCGCCCATTGGTAAGGGACAGCGTGGTCTGATCGTTTCGCCCCCCAAGGCGGGAAAGACCATGGTCTTGCAGGCCATCGCCAACGCCATTTCGACCAACAACCCCGAGTGCCACTTGATGGTCGTTCTGGTCGATGAGCGTCCAGAAGAAGTCACCGACATGCAGCGTTCTGTGAAGGGCGAAGTCATTGCTTCAACCTTCGACCGTCCGGCCGAAGACCACACCATCGTTGCTGAGTTGGCGATTGAGCGCGCCAAGCGCTTGGTTGAACTCGGACATGACGTGGTCGTCTTGCTTGACTCGATGACGCGCTTGGGCCGTGCCTATAACTTGGCCGCTCCTGCTAGTGGACGAATCTTGTCCGGTGGTGTGGACTCGGCTGCCTTGTATCCGCCCAAGAAGTTCTTCGGTGCTGCTCGCAATATCGAAAATGGCGGATCGTTGACCATCCTGGCTACGGCCTTGGTCGAAACTGGCTCGCGCATGGACGAAGTCATCTTCGAAGAGTTCAAGGGCACCGGAAACATGGAACTGAAGTTGGATCGCCGTCTGGCTGACAAGCGCATCTTCCCTGCCGTTGATGTTGATTCATCCGGAACGCGTAAAGAAGAAATTCTGCTCGCCCCTGATGAGCTCAAGGTCACGTGGAAGCTGCGTCGCGTGCTGCACTCGCTGGATCAACAGCAAGCCATTGAGTTGTTGCTCAGTCGTCTGCGCGAAGCCAAGACCAACTACGAATTCCTCATGCAGGTCCAAAAGACCACACCAGGTGCGCCTGGTCAGACTGACGAAGACTAGGGGTCAAGCCCGCACACACCAGCCAAAACCTTGGCTGGCACAATAGGTGTGGTTCCGGTTCACGACATGCGACCTGTGTGATCGACCCGGAACCTTGATGAGGAGATAGTCACCATGAAGAACGACATTCACCCCGCGTACGCAGAGACCACGGTCACCTGTACGTGCGGATCGTCTTTCCAGACTCGTAGCACCGCTGCCAACGGCGTGATTCACGCTGACGTCTGCAGCCAGTGCCACCCCTTCTACACCGGCAAGCAGAAGATTCTCGACACCGGTGGTCGCGTTGCCCGCTTCGAAAAGCGATTCGGCAAAGCCCCCAGCGAGTAGATTTCTTGCAGCGCCGGATGCCCGTGACTTCACGGTGCGTCCGGCGCTGTTGTCTTGTCCGGCACGTTGATGAAGGATCGGGAGGTGAGCGCAGTGTTTGAGCACGTGGAACAGCTGGTAACAGAGCACGCTGAATTGGAAATCGCCATCGCCGATCCGTCCGTGCATTCAGACCAAGGTCGAGCCCGAACCCTGAACCGTCGCTATGCCGAAATCACTCCCACTGTTCGTGCCTTCAAAGAGTGGAAGCAGTTAGGCGAAGACATTGCGGCTGCGCAGGAGTTCCTGGCCGAAGACCCCAGCTTTCGTGAAGAGATCGTCACCATCACTGCGCAACGCGAGGAGGTCGAAGCTCGACTGCGCGAGTTATTGATTCCACGCGACCCTGATGATGGGCGTGATGTGATCATCGAAGTCAAGGCCGGAGAAGGTGGCGATGAGTCGGCCCTCTTTGCCGGTGACCTGGTGCGGATGTATTTGCGCTATGCCGAGCGTCGTGGCTGGAAGACCGAAATAATTGATGCCGTCGAGTCCGACCTGGGCGGCTACAAGGACATCTCGATTGCGGTGAAAGCCAAGGGAACGCCCGAGTTGGGTGATGCTCCGTGGGCTCGCCTGAAGTATGAGGGTGGCGTTCACCGGGTCCAGCGCGTGCCGGTCACGGAGTCCCAAGGTCGTCTGCACACCTCGGCCGCCGGGGTGTTGGTGATGCCCGAAGCCGAAGATGTCGAAGTGACGATTGACCCGAACGACCTGCGCATTGATGTGTATCGCTCGTCAGGTCCAGGCGGCCAGAGCGTGAACACCACCGACTCCGCTGTGCGCATCACACACGTTCCTACCGGAATCGTCGCGAGTTGCCAGAATGAAAAATCACAGTTGCAAAACCGTGAGTCCGCCATGCGAATTTTGCGTGCACGACTCTTGACCGCAGCCCAGGATGCAGCCAATCAAGAAGCATCCAATGCTCGTCGGTCACAAGTGCGCACGGTGGACCGAAGCGAGCGAATCCGCACGTATAACTTCCCGGAAAATCGCATCAGCGATCACCGAGTGAACTTCAAGGCCTACAACTTGGACCAAGTCCTTGATGGAGATTTGGATGCGATTCTCCAGGCCTGTACTGATGCAGATAGTGCCGCGCGCCTGTCGGGATCATGAGTCCTGAGTCGTCCACCTCACTCGATGAGGTGTTGCGTGCCAGCACTGACGTTCTTACGCAGGCTGGGGTGTCTTCCCCTCGTCACGATGCCGAAGCCTTAGCCAGTTACGCGCTGGGTGCGGAGAGGTCGGCGGTGCGAACCTGGCTTGCGTTGGGTGTGAGCATCAACGCCGACCAGGTCAGTCAGATACAGGTCCTTGTTGAACGGAGGGCCAATCGAGAGCCGCTGCAGCACATCACCGGATCGACCGGATTTGCGCGGATTGACTTACTGGTCGGACCTGGAGTCTTTGTTCCGCGTCCGGAGTCGGAATTATTGGTTGAGCGAGCCCTGGTGGAAGTGCAGTCCATCGTGACTGCAGGACAGGCACCGGTTGTTGTTGACCTATGTAGTGGCTCGGGTGCCATCGGGCTAGCAATCGCGCACGAGTGTTCCACGGCACAGTTGCACTCGGTGGAATTAGATGACGATGCGTTCTTGTGGTTGCAGCGCAATGTTGAGGCACTCAATCTCGGTGCGCGCGTTCAGGCGTATCACGACGATGCAACGTCGGCATTGCCTGACCTG
>CALQPL010000072.1 GCA_943332445.1 Bifidobacterium breve | reverse complement strand
GTGGACCATGCAAGAAGCTGACATCGGCACAGCGCGCGCATCGCGAATGAGAGCTTCCAAACGAGTCAAAACGGTATCGACGTCCACAGTGATCCTCCGACGAACTGACTGGGTGATGGGGCAAATCTATTCCGGGCGGCAAATCAGCGATCAGGCGAGTCGTTCTTTCAGACTCTTGAGCACCGAATCAGGCACGAGTCCGGTGACATCCCCGCCGTGGCCTGCAATCTCTTTGACCAAACTTGACGACAAGTAGCCGTACACCGGATTTGTTGAAACAAACAAGGTCTCGATGCCGGTCAGGCGGTTGTTCATCTGTGCCATCTGGAGTTCGTAGTCAAAGTCGGTCACGGCACGCAGACCCTTGACGATGGCAGAAATTTTGTGGTCCCGGCAAAAGTCCACCAGCAGGCCGGTAAAGCTTTGGACGGTGACATTGGGGTAAACAGCACAGACCTCTTCAAGCATGACGATGCGCTCGTCAACGGTAAACAAACTCGACTTCGTTTGATTGACCAAGACACCAACGGTGACGTGGTCAAACAAGGCAGCTGCTCGACCGATGATGTCGATATGCCCGTTCGTGACCGGGTCAAAGGAACCAGGACAGACCGCACTACGCATGACTTGCCTCCGGGCTCATTGAATTAATCAACCTGACCGTACCAAAAGGTCGCCTCGCCATATGACTTGTTTCTCAAGCCCGTGATCGGCTCAGGCCACGTCCATGTTGTATCCCGTTTAGACCGCTCAACCACGACGATGGTGCCAGCCTTGGCAGCACCATTGGCCAGTAAATTCTCCACGGCGGACTTCACTGCTGGTGAACCAGTGTCGTAGGGCGGATCGGCGAAGATCACGTCAAAGGGTTCGGCAGCCAGTTGAGCAAACCGCTCAACGCTTGATGCCACGACCGAAGTGCTCGTAAATCCCAACAACGCGATATTCGATCGCAACGCGGTAAGAGCTGGTGCATGGGACTCCACCAGTACGACGGCACTGGCCCCACGCGAGGCAGCTTCCAGACCCACTGCCCCACTGCCGGCATACAGATCAAGAAATCGTCGTCCAGCCCAGGACGTGAGCTGCGAATTGAGTGCGGAAAAGAGGGCTTCGCGCGCGCGGTCACTCGTAGGACGCGTTGCGGTCCCCTCGGGGGCACCAATCTTGCGACCTTTGGCTGATCCAGCAATGATGCGCGGCACAGGTTCATTATTGCGGCGCAGTCAATGCGCAGGGTGCTTAGGTCTTGTCCAAAAACTCCACACCATCGGAGACGGCTTGGTGGACTACGTGGGCCAGAGCCGGGTGTGCAGCGAGGTCGGGGTCCGCAGCAATCAAAGCGGTGGCTGCGTCTCTGGCGGCCACGATGACTTCTTCGTCCCGCAACACCGACAACAAACGTAAGGAAGATCGCCGGCCCGACTGAGAAGCACCCAGCACATCGCCTTCGCGTCGGTGCTCCAGGTCAAGACGGGACAACGCGAAACCATCGTGGGTTTGCGCCACTGCCTCAAGACGTAACCGCGGTGGAGCATCGGCCTCAAAGTGCGTAACCAAGAGGCACAGTCCCGCGGCCGAGCCTCGACCCACTCGACCGCGCAGTTGATGGAGTTGAGACACACCAAAGCGATCCGCATCCATGATCACCATCACCGTGGCGTTGGAGACGTCCACACCCACTTCAATCACCGTGGTGGCGACGAGAACATCGACCTTTCCATCGGCGAAATCACGCATGACAGCATCTTTGGCATCCGGCTTCATGCGTCCGTGCAACATGGCTACCCGAAGCGAACTCAGGGCACCGTTGCTCAAGTCGTCATACAGGTGCAGAACTGATGCTGTCTCGTACGCCGGCTCTTGAGCATCAGGTACCTGATCGTGAAGTTCAAACGGGACGAGTTCATCGCTGGAAGGCTCGGAAGCCGCATCGTCGCCGATGCGCGGACACACGACGTAGGCCTGATGACCCTTGGCCACTTCTTCACGCACGCGCTCCCAGGCCCGGTCAAGGAAATGGGGCTTATCTGCGGTGGGCACCACATGGGAAGTGATCGCCGCCCGACCCGCAGGAAGTTCCGTTAACGTCGAGGTTTCTAAGTCTCCAAATATCGTCATCGCGACGGTACGAGGAATCGGAGTGGCCGTCATAACAAGTACGTGAGGCACCACATCCGAACGCTGCGTCAGAGCAGCTCGCTGTTCCACACCAAATCGGTGTTGCTCATCAACAACCAACAATCCCAGGTCGCCAAATTCAACGCTGTCTTGTAACAGCGCATGTGTGCCGATGATGATTCCGGCAGTGCCCGAGGCAATGTCTGCCAACACTTTTTTGCGCGTGGCCGCCGGCGTAGAACCGGTGAGCAAAACCACGCTGGTGGAATGGTCGGTGCTACCTAGGGTTCCAGCTCCCGCAAGTTCTCCCATCAACGATGTGATCGAACGAAAGTGTTGTTGGGCCAACACCTCAGTCGGGGCCAAGAGCGCAGCCTGACCGCCCGAATCCACGACCGAGAGCATCGCGCGTAGCGCCACGACCGTCTTGCCCGAACCCACCTCACCTTGCAGCAACCTATGCATGGGATGCGGGCGAGCTAGTTCGGCGGCGATCACGCCGGCGACTGCTTGTTGGCCTGTCGTGAGTTCAAAGGGCAGCCGTTGATCAAACGTTGCCAACAAACCATCAGTTCGTTCCGGCCGTGCAATGGCGATGCGGCGATCCAATGCCGCGCGCTGTTGAGCCAACACGGTTTGGAGGACAAAGGCTTCATCGAAGGTCAAGCGCTCCCTCGAACTTTGCGCCTCCACCAACGATTGTGGGCGATGAATTCCGATAAGTGCTTCTCGCAATCCCATCAAGTCCCGCTGGGTTCGGATGTCGTCGGGAAGCGGATCTGCGATCTCACCCAGGGTGTCCAGGACCATCCCCACACACTTGGCGATTCGCCACGTCGGAAGCGAGGCCGAGGCGGGATAGACCGGGATGATCGCTCCAGCAAATTCCGCGACCGCATTTTCGTCAACCACGTCTTCCAGGTCTAGGGCGCCTAATTCATCGCCGTCTTGTGCCATCAGTTGGTACTCGGCATTCGACAGTTGACGCTTTCCTCGATACTCACCGACCTTGCCGCTGAACAACCCGACGCGGCCAACCGTCAACTTCTTGGCGTGCCACGGCTGGTTGAACCAGGTCAGGGCCAAGCGGCTGGTTCCATCGGTAACGACAACGTCCAGGATCGACCCCTTGCGGTTTTGCATTCGGCGCTGATTAACCCGCTCCACGCGCGCCATGACGGTGACCTGTTCATCTAGTGCCAATGAGGCAAAGTCGGTCAACTCTCCCCGCTCGGCATAGCGACGCGGGTAGTGCGCCAGAAGGTCGCCGACCGTCAGTACGCCGATGCCCTTAGCCAGCGCTTTGGCGGTCGGCGCGCCAAAGAGCTTCTCGAGCGGTTCGTCGAAAGGCACAGGGTCTGCTTTCTGGTACTCAGGTCTCGCGGCACTCACCACGGTAGGGGCGAGGAGTGAGTCCACTCCAGAGCCACCGCCCCTCGGCAGTGCCCAGAACTAGGCTCAGGTACGATCAAACACCTGTCCTGAGACATTTGGGACTAACCCGCTGGACGAGTCCCCATTATCGAGGAGTGCACCGTGGCTTCCCACTGCGACGCTTGTGGCAAGAGCCCAAGCTTTGGCAACTCTATTTCTCACTCCCACCGTCGGACCTCGCGTCGCTGGAACCCCAACATTCAGACGGTGCGCACCGTGATCAACGGCACCCCCAAGAAGCTGAATGTCTGCACCTCCTGCCTCAAGGCTGGCAAGGTCACCCGCTAAACCGCTTGTTGGTTATTGGGCGAAGTGCGTATGCCCAGCTGGACCGATGAAGGCCGATCCATCAACGGTCACACCGCTGCCGGACACCACCTGTCCAACGACGGTCCATCCGGTCGGAACATTCGCCTCATCAAAAGCACCCAAAAACGCGTGGTCATCTCCGCCGGTCAAGATCCAGTTCATCGGGTTTTCTGTCAGCGCTAATCCCATATCGCGCAACGGGTCTGCAATAGCCAGCGCTTCGGTGGTGATGTTGATCTGCACTTGGCTGGCTTTGGCCATGTGACTTGCATCAGCAACTAGTCCGTCACTGACATCGCACAACGCATGTGCGTGATCGAATGCGCTTTGAATCAAGTCGTAATCAATAACGGGTTGACGGTGTGCATCAACGAGCACCCGCGGTGAACTAAATCCGCGAGTAGCCACAGCCAAGCCAGCGGCTGCCCAACCAAGTCGACCGGCTACTGCCACCACATCGCCCACCTGTGCACCAGCGCGCGTGATGATGCGTTCTCGGGGAGCACCAATGGCAGTGACCGTCACGGAGATGATGGGAGATGCCACCACGTCGCCGCCAACGACGACGACGTTGAGCCGATCAGCCTCTTTCTTCATCCCTCGCGCAACGTCTAGAGCCCACTCAACCGGCAGGTCTGAAGGAACTCCCAAGGCCACTACCAGCGCCGTCGGGTGGGCTCCCATGGCGACGATGTCACTGAGATTGGCAGCGGCAACGCGTACACCCACATCGATGCCACTGGACCACGCGCGCTTGAAGTGGACGTTCTCCACCATCGCATCGGTGGAAATCACCATGCGGCTATCGCTCATTTGCACGACAGCGGCGTCATCTCCTGGCCCCACGAGGACTACTGAATCCGGACCCAGCTCGCTGGTGCCTAGAACCTCAGTCAGCGCGTCAATAAGTCCGAATTCGCCTAGTTGGCTCACGGTCATGTCTGACGGGCTCATCGGTGCTTCCTCCTGGGGCAGTATCGTGATGGATAGACACTACGTCTAACCCCGCGATGAGCAACTGTTGGATCGCTACAGGGTATAGACGTCTAACCTGAAGGACATCTCATGGTGCAGGCCTACATCCTTGTGCAAACCGACATTGGGCGGGCTTCCGAGGTCGCACGCGCGATCATGTTGATCGACGGCGTGACCGCATCCGATGACGTCACCGGTCCCTACGACGTGATCGTTCGGGCCGAAGCAGGCAGCGTCGATGATCTCGGCAAACTAATTTTGGCCAAGGTCCAAGCCGTTGCGGGCATTACGCGCACCCTCACATGCCCCGTCGTCACCTTCTAGTTGTTAGCGCAGTCGCGCTTGCACTTATTGGCCTGGCTGGTTGTGGCGAAGCCGGAACAGCTGTTCCAGCACCGACCCCATCGGGTCCTGCTGGATTAGCCTGTCGAGGACTGATCAGCGCACTTCCGGCTCAAGTCAGCGGGCAAGACAGCCGCGCGGTCCTGCCCCCCTCTGCATTCACCGCTGCTTGGGGCAAAGACCCGATCACGTTGGCCTGCGGCGTCGCCACTCCCCCAGCCTTGCAACCCGACTCACCCTTGGTCACGATCAATGGCGTGGATTGGTTTGTTGAACAAGGGCGGGTAACAACGTTCACCACGGTGAACCGCGTCGCTAACGTACAAATCACGGTGCCCCAGAGTTACGCACCAGAAGCCTCGGCTGTCAGCGAATTGGCTGACGAAATAACAGCCAAGATCCCATCAAAGGATTAACGCAGGCCCCGGTCACGGTGGAGCGCCAACTGCAAAAGGCGGTCAATCAGTGCCGCGTAAGAAACGCCAGAGTGCGCCCACATCCGCGGGAACATGGAATTGGGGGTAAAGCCCGGCATCGTGTTCACTTCATTGACCACAATTGAACCGTTGGGTTGTACAAAGAAGTCCACTCGAGCCAAACCTTCACATTCCAAGGCTTCGAAGCTGCGAATAGCAATGTCTCGCACTTGAACGGCGATGGACTCTGAAATGTCCGCCGGAACGGTCAAGATCGCTGCATCGTTGAGGTACTTGGCTTCAAAGTCATAGAAGTCTCGACCCTGCGTGACGGTGATTTCGGCCAGTGCACTGGATTGAGCTGGTTGGTCGCGGCCACCGCCAAGTACGCCACATTCGATTTCAGCACCCTCAATGCCTTGCTCAACGATGACCTTGGGGTCGTGCTCGCGCGCCACCTCAATGGCCGCAGCAAGGTCTGACCATTGCTTCACCTTGCTAATGCCAATGCTTGACCCAGCACGCGCCGGCTT
>CALQPL010000071.1 GCA_943332445.1 Bifidobacterium breve | reverse complement strand
TGCCTCCCGAGATCAGAAAGGTGGGCGAAAAGTTTCGTGAGTGCGGAACCAGCGTCCAAGGTCGGATGGCCGGAGATCCCTGAGTCGATCGCAGACATTGAGGATCCGATGAGCACAACGAGGTTGGGACGAATGTCCATCGCCATTGCTTCGGGTGTCTCCAAAATTAAGTTCGGCCCGCTCACTAGTGAAGAGTCTTTGATGTGGAATCGTCTTGCCGTTGACATCGCCAAAATGAGTAAAGCTGGCTATGGCATTGATATTCCTTCGGACTTGGACTGGCCGAGCGAGCCCGTATCGTGGAAGGTGGGGCTGGGCTGGCCAGCAGAAGTGGGTGGTTCTGAGGATGACTGATACTCCGAACTACTTCGGTCCATCCGATGCGGCCTTGCAGGCAGCCGTCGATGTTTCACGGGAAACATTGGGCGGTGGCTCGGATACCCCGATCGCCCAAGCCGCGGCTGCTGCTGTCCTGGTGGCTTCCGGTCGTGTGGCTGACCAACTCCCCCGCCCTATGCAGACGCGGATCTTGACCATTTCCAATCAAAAGGGTGGCGTGGGCAAGACCACGACCACGGTCAACCTGGCGGCTGGCCTGGCGTTCCAGGGACTACGCGTTCTGGTGATTGACCTCGATCCACAGGGCAACGCCTCTACGGCTTTGGGCATGCCGCACCACGATGAGGTTGATTCCATCTACGAAGTCCTGCTGGAAGATATGCCGCTCGCCCAGGCGGTACAAAAGGTGGAGCAAATCCCCAATCTCTATGGCGTTCCAGCCACCCTGGATCTGGCCGGCGCGGAATTGGAGCTGGTCTCGCTGGTCGCGCGAGAAAACCGCCTCAAACGAGCGATCGAAACCTACCTTGCCCAATCAACTGATAGGTTTGATTTTGTTCTCATCGACTGTCCTCCCTCGCTGGGATTGCTCACGGTCAATGCGTTGGTGGCCGCTACGGAAGTGTTGATTCCGATTCAATGCGAGTACTACGCACTCGAAGGTTTGGGACAACTCGTGCGCAACGTGGAAAAAATTCAAGAGTATTTAAATCCCAACATTTTTATCTCCACGATTTTGCTCACGATGTACGACGGTCGCACGCGTTTATCTGCGCAAGTGGCGCAAGAAGTGCGTGACTTTTTTGGTGAGCGCGTTTTGCCAACCGCAATTCCGCGATCAGTTCGTGTGTCCGAAGCACCGTCATTTCAGCAAACCGTGTTGACCTACGACCCAGGTTCAACAGGTGCACAAAGTTACTTACAAGCCGCTCGCGAATTGGCCTTACAGGCATGACAAAAGTAGGGAAAAAATGAGTGCAAAACAGCGTGGATTAGGTCGTGGTTTGGGAGCTCTCATTCCTACCGCCCCAGGCACCCAAACGAGCGCCGAGGCCGGTAGTCAGCCCAGTACTGAGGCGGGTTCCGCAGGTTCTGGGACCGCGGTACCTGGTGCGAGCCGGGGCGCAAAATTGGCCCAAAATACGGCCTCCTCATCGGTGGAATTTGTGGTTCCTGAGGGCGCCTATTTTGCTGAACTTCCGCTCGATTCCATCACACCAAATCCGCGTCAACCGCGCACCGTTTTTGATCCCGAAGCTCTCGATGAATTGATTCATTCGATTAAAGAAATTGGTTTGCTTCAACCCATTGTTGTTCGTCCCTTGTCAAACAATCGTTTTGAATTAGTCATGGGTGAGCGTCGTTGGCGCGCACACACTGTTGCAGGTTTAGCAACCATCCCAGCCATCGTTCGCGAGACCGCTGACGCAGATTTGTTGCGCGACGCATTGCTCGAAAACTTGCACCGCAGCCAACTCAACGCACTCGAAGAAGCAGCCGCCTATAGCCAACTCCTTGATGACTTTGGCTGCACACACGACGAGTTAGCTCAGCGCATTGGTCGCTCGCGTCCACAAATCTCCAACACCATCCGGTTGTTGAAACTTCCTCCAGCCGTGCAATCCAAGGTGGCGGCAGGGGTGCTCTCCGCAGGCCACGCACGCGCGCTCCTGGGGCTTGAGGACCCCAAGGCGCAGGAGGCTCTCGCCACCAAGATCGTGGCTGAGGGCCTGTCGGTGCGCACGGTTGAGGAACTGGTGAGCCTGGGCTTTGCAGGCCCTGCCTCCAAGAAGTCCGGGCGCAAGAAGGCCGGACCGGACTGGTCAGAGTTGGTCGATCGTCTCGAGGATCGTTTGGATACCAAGGCAGCGATTGCCGCATCAGGCAAGGGCCGGGGAAAAATCACCGTCGAATTCGCCAGTTTTGAGGACCTGCGCCGCATTGTTGACACCATTGCGGGACCGCAGAAGTAACGGCCTTGGCCCTTAGGCCTGGGCTGAGTGGGCCTCAATCGCATCGTTGACCAGAGCCAAGCACACCTCGGAGAGGTCTAATCCGGCCGCTTCAATGGCCTGCGGAAGCAAGGAAGTTTCGGTCATTCCGGGGGCAACATTGGCCTCAATAAATTGCGGAACACCCTCGCCGTCAATGATGAAATCGGATCGTGAAAAGCCGGTCAGCCCAAGAATGGTGTGAACGGTGAGCGCGGCCTCGGCGACGCGTTGTGACACGTCGTCAGTGATGCGAGCGGGTGCAAAAAATTCGGTGAGACCGGCGGTGTAGCGCGCGTTGTAATCGTAGAACTCACCGTCGGGAACAATCTCCACTGCAGGAAGTGCAACGGGACCGTCACCAAGATCGATGACGGAAACCGCAACTTCAGTGCCGGCGATGTAGCGTTCAATCACGGCGCAATCAGCGTAGGAAAAGCACGAGACCATGGCAGTAGGAAGTTCGGCGGCGGTGTGAACGATGCTCACACCCAGGGCCGATCCACCCTTGGAAGGCTTAATGACCAGCGGAAATCCGAAGGCTTTTTCGACCGCGTCGAGCACCGCTCCAGCGCCTAATTCGCGGAAGGCTTCATGCGGTAAAACCACCATTTCAGGCGTAAAAATGCCGGTTCTGGCCACAATCGTCTTAGCTAGAGGCTTGTCATAGGTCAGTCGGCAGGCCTCGGGATTTGACCCTACGTAGGGCAGCTTGAGTAGATCGAGAACATCGCGAATCGCACCGTCTTCACCGGCCGCTCCATGGAACATCGGGAAGATGCAGTCCGGTGGATCGGCGATAAGCGATGGCAACAAATCAATGTCCATGTCGCGCTCGTCAACGTCGACTCCGCGGTTGCGCAGTGCTTCGGAAATGCGACGACCAGAACGCACGGATACATCACGCTCGTGGGACAGGCCACCAGCTAGTACTACGACACGAAGTGCAGAGTGAGTACTCATTAGACGACATCCGGTCCGGGAGTTGATCCCTGTGATGAAACTGATGGCCGAGCGGCACCGAGGGTGCCGAAGGTATGCATGAGCTTGAGTTCTTCATTGATCACACCACCGAGGCGACGCACTCCCTCACGGATGCGATCGGGCTCGGGGAAGCTGTAGGACAGTCGAATCGATTGCCGGCCGTCCCCATTGATGTAAAAGGCGGTTCCAGGCACGTAGGCCACGCGGGCAGTCACGGCCCGAGGCAGCATCGCGGTGCCATCCATCCCCTCGGGCAGGGTCACCCAGACGTAGAAACCGCCGGTGGGATGGGTCCAGGTGGTGCCTTCGGGCATGTACTGGGTCAGGGCTTCGAGGGTGGCATCGCGGCGCTCGCGGTACACCTCGCGGAAGATCTTGATCTGGTCCATCCACGGTTGCGTGTCCAGGTAGGTCGAAATGGTGAGCTGTGAAAAGGCGGGAGGACATAAGACCGCGGACTCCGCAGCCAACGTCAATTTCTCGCGAACACCGTGCGGGGCAACAGCCCATCCAACGCGAATGCCAGCAGCAAACGTCTTACTGAATGAGCCGAGATAGATCACACCATCGGAGTCATGCGAGCGGATCGCTTGCGGAATGTGTCCGTCAAAGCCGAGCAAACCGTAGGGGTCATCTTCGATGATGAGCACTCCCGCGCTTTGACAAATCTGCAGAATTTCCATGCGACGATCTTGTGGTTGAGACAAGCCCGCGGGGTTGTGAAACGTCGGAATCGTGTACACGAATTTGGGAGTTTTGCCTTGTGCTGCAAGGGTTTTGAGGGTTTCGCGTAGCGCCTCAGGATTGAGTCCGTGCTCATCCATGGCGACGTGCTCGACGTCTACTTGGTAGGCCCGAAAAACACCGAGCGCTCCGACGTACGACGGAGCCTCAGCAATAATCACGTCACCGGGATCGCAGAAAATTCGCGTGATCAGGTCCAAGGCCATTTGCGATCCGACGGTCACAATGACGTCATCGGGGTGCGGGGCAATCCCTTGCAGCCCGACCATTTCGCAGATTTGTTCGCGCAGTCGTTGGTCACCGTTGCCACTGCCGTACTGCAACGCGACCTGTCCGCGAGTGGCCAACATGTTGGCGACAGTGGAGCTGACTGTTTCCATGGAAAGCGCAGCAATGTTGGGCATTCCGCCAGCCAGCGAAACCACCTCAGGGCGAGAGGCGACGGCAAAAAGGGACCGGATTTCACTCGCGGTCATGCCGTGGGTGCGCTTGGCATACCGGGCCAGGTGAGGGTCAAGCCGGTTTCCCAAAGGGGATTCGCCGGATGGGGGCGCCATGTCACCTGCCTTCAACGCAGGACGGGAGCCAAGAACCACAGCCACCGCCAGGGGGAATGTCTAGGTCTAAGCATGAAGCATGGGGCCAGCGAACCCGCATTCGGTCCGGTGTGGCGTGTTCAGGCGTAGAACGGTCGTCAGTCCTGGGATTCAGGAGTGAACAGGTGCTGGACTCCAGAGGCGATGGCTTCGGCCACGACGTCGCGAAATCCCGGATCGCTTAACCGAGCCGCGTCGGTGGGGTTGCTCAGGTATCCAATTTCAACGCGGACCGCTGGCATCGTCGTCCAACGCAATAAGTCCCACGTTTTGCCATGGATGCGACCGTCGGGCAAATCGGTGCGCGCGACGATTTCGTCTTGAATCAATTGGGCTAGACGTTGGCCAACCGAAGAGTGCGTCGCGGCATTGCCAAAAAAGTAGGTCGCTACTCCGCGAGCTGCATCATTTGCCAGCGCATCAGCATGGATAGAGATCACCAGATCGGCACCAGCGGTGTTACTAAATTCAGCACGCGCCTGTTCGTCGAGGGCCATGTCTAGGTCAATGGGTCGAGTCAGAAAGGCCGTTGCTCCCAGGGCCGTGAGGCGCCCTTCGACACGGGTGGCAATGTCAAAGGCGATGTTGGCTTCGCTCCACTCCAGCAGATCGGAGGTGCAGCCCGCATCGGGCCCGCCATGACCGGCATCAACAACGATGATGCGACCAGCTGGCGTTGATCCTTGGCGCAGCAAGGCTTCGTGCTCGCGAAGGGCTGCGGGTGCGCCACCCGTGACTGACCTCGAGAGCCGATGCAAGGCGGCCAACGTTGCAGGTCCACACGTTCCATCAGGAGTCAGACCAACGTTGCGTTGAAAATCGCACACGGCGTCAAAGGTTTGGTGCCCAAAAATGCCGTCAATGCGCCCAGGGTCAAAACCCATACCCGTCAAGCGCTGTTGCAATTGAGCGATGTCGTCGCCGCGCAGCAGGTGGCTGACCTGAAAGCTCAACAGTCGATCGCCCAAGGCCCAGTGGGCTTCATCAAGGGCGCGCACCGTATGAGGGCCAACAATGCCGTCAACTAACAGCCCGCGTTGTTGCTGAAAGTGACGAACCGCGAGGTCTAACCCCTCATCGAAGACGTCACCACCGGCGTCATCACTGAGGTGCCCTAAGCCATTGAGGCGATCGCGAAATTCCAGGATGGCTGTGCCCGAGTCACCGCGACGGTAGAGCGTCGGCACAGACGAAGGCATGGGAAGAGTGTGACGAAGGCTTAGGCGATGTAGTCAGCGAGGTCTTCGAGCAACTTAGCCTTGGGCTTCGCGCCGACGATTTGCTTGACGACCTCGCCGCCCTGAAAGACGTTCATGGTCGGAATTGAGCTCACGCCGTAGTTGGCCGCAATGCTGGGGTTTTCGTCCACATTGAGTTTCACGATGGTGAGCTTGTCGCCGTGCTCGTTGGAGATTTCTTCCAAGATCGGACCCACCATGCGGCAGGGCCCACACCACTCAGCCCAAAAGTCCACGAGCACGGGCTTGTCGCTCTGCAAGACATCGGCGGCAAAACTGGCGTCGGTCACG
>CALQPL010000070.1 GCA_943332445.1 Bifidobacterium breve | reverse complement strand
GTGGAGATGGCACCGGTTGCACGATCTTGCACGTGGACATGGATGCGTTTTATGCCTCTGTGGAATTGATTGATCATCCCGAACTTGTTGGTACACCGGTCATCGTCGGCGGTGGCACTAACCGCGGTGTGGTCCTCAGCGCAACGTATGAAGCCCGTGCATTGGGTGTGCGCTCCGCGATGCCGGTGACTCAAGCCCACCGCATCTGTCCACAAGCCACGATCCTCACGCCACACATGTCGCGCTATTCACAAGTGTCCAAAGCGGTCATGGAAATCTTCAAATCCTTCACGCCCTATGTCGAGCCGCTGTCGTTAGACGAAGCGTTCTTGGATGTTTCGGGAGCCTTGCGCCGAGTGGGAAGCGCAGCCCACATCGGCGACCTGATTCGGGCCAGAGTCCAGTCAGAGCAAGGCATTACGTGCTCGGTCGGGGTGGCCACGTCGAAGTTCGTGGCCAAGCTCGCGACGAATGCGGCTAAGCCCGATGGGCTGTTTGTGGTTCCGGCCGATCAGGTCTTGGAGTTCTTGCACCCGTTACCGGTTGGTGCACTGTGGGGAGTGGGAGCTAAGACCGAAGAACAACTCAAGCGCCTGGGTTTGAACACTGTTCGCGAGGTGGCGCACACGCCGGAAAAGACGTTGCAACGCGCATTGGGCAAAGCAACCGGTGAACATTTGTATGCGCTGGCCTGGGGCAAAGACGATCGCAGCGTCGTAGCCGATGCAGGTGAGCGATCCATTGGTGCCGAACACACCTTTGAACAAGACGTGGATGATCCAGCGATTTTGCATCGCGAAATCTTGCGGCTGGCCACTCGCGTTGCAGCGCGATTGCGTAAGCAAGGTTTAGTGGGGCGCACGGTGTCGATCAAGGTGCGCTTTGCCGACTTCACCACCATCACCCGGTCCAAGACGTTGAACGAACCCACGGACCTAAGCCGTGAAATCTCGCAAGCGGCCCAAGCTTTGTACGAAGCCTTGGGGCTACAACGCGCGCGCCTTCGGTTGGTGGGCGTGCGTATCGAGGGCTTGGCCCCCGTGGCCGGCCATTCGCGCCAATTGATCCTCGATGCCCCCGATCAGGGCTGGCCCGAGGCCGAACGAGCCATTGACGCTGCCGTGGCCCGATTCGGCCCCGATGTGGTCAAACCGGCCACCCTGATCGACCCCGACGCTGCCCAATAGCGCCTCTCTTACTTTGTTGACCCTGTCGGGAACTAGGGTTACAGTTAGAGCAGTTATTACAGTTAAAACACTAAGGAGCCCAGTTATGCATGCCACGAGCACCTTCACCCCGGATGTTCAGGACGTCGCCACAGCGCGAGAGCTGGCTGGAGTTCTTGGCTCTCACCAGACTCTGGTCCTTCGTGCAGGTGACACCTCGGTGCAGGTGAGTGGAGAGTTGTTGGCCGCCCTTGTCAAAGTCACTGCTGGATTTGTTGAGGGACAGCTGGTGTCGATCCTGACTCAAGACGCTGAACTCACTCCTGCCCAAGCCGCCAAAGTTTTGGGCATCAGCCGGCCCATGCTTCAGCGCTTAATAAATCAAGGTCGCATCCCCTCTCATCGACTTCCGGACAGCCGTCATCAGAAACTGCGGGCAGCGGATGTTCTGTTTTTTAGTCAACAGCGGGGGAACGCGCAGAAGGCCTTGACCGAAGTCGCTCAGTCAGCACTAGATGCTGGCGTTTTCACTGAGTGAATTCACGCCTTCGGGTCTATCCCGATACGAATGTATGCATTCCTTACTATCAAAGTGATCTGCTGTTTTACCTTGCGACTGAAGGGTTTTTCCACGTTCTCTGGACTGACTACCTGCGCAACGAAGTCATTCGAGTAGTAGCTCGTCGAGCGCAAAAGGTGGGCCACGACCGGTCAGTGCAAGCAGCTCGGTCTCAGTGGGTGGCCATTGCGCAATATTTTGCCCAGTACCGCATTGACCCGCTGGACTACGCGCCATGGTTGGAGGACCTCACTGGGCCAGATCCTGATGACTACCCGCACGCTGCTGCCGCGATTTGTGGTCACGCTGACGCACTCTTGACCCAGGACATCCGCGGCTTCCCGGTCGGGGATTTGGCCCCTCATGGCATTCAGGTCCAGTCCCTGGATGCGTTCCTGGTCGCGATGTCCGCGGGGTTACGGGGCGAAGTGCGACAGGTCTTGAGGCAGCGCGCCGCCCAATTTCAGCGGCCCGAAATGTCCTATCAGCGCTACGTACAGGTTCTCAGCCAGACCTTGCCTGGCTTTAGTGACCGGATCGTCAGGGGCGACGGGGGACTAAAGGTGTGACATTGGGTAAATCTTTGCCCTCCGACTATCGCGAATACGCCTAGACCCTTTATCCTGAGGACACCATCTGAGGGCTAGAAAACTAGTCCGGATTAGAACTCAACTTCGGGAGGCGCTCGTGCCGCTTTCAGACCACGAGCAGCGCATGCTGGAGCAGATGGAACGTGCCTTGTATGCCGAGGACCCCAAGCTTGCTTCCACATTGCGTGGTTCTGGATTTGCCAGTGGCGTGCGTCGACGTTTTGGACTAGCCGCGATTGGCTTCCTCATCGGTGTTGGTTTGTTGTTGGTTGGCGTGGTGTTCAAGATTGAACCCGTCAGCGTTCTTGGCTTCATTCAAATGTTGTTGTCGGTGACCTACGTGGTTGCATGGCGCGACAAGCCCAAGACTCCTGACACCGTCGAAGGTGCCATCGGACCGAACCCGACGAAGTCCAAGAAGAAGTCCAAGCGCAACAACGCATCGTTCATGGATGGAATGGAAGAGCGCTGGCGTCGTCGCAGCGATGACAACGGCATGTAGTTTTGTGCTTGGCCCGCCCTTGGGCATCGAGATTGATTAAGTCCCAGAGGAGCTTCCCCCGTGACAACACGCATTCCTGGAACAGTCGTTGTTGATCACGCCGTTGTTGGAGTCTCGGATTTAGCCGCAACCCAGGCCTTTTTCACCGCCTTTGGTTTTGTTGAGCAAACCCGTCGAAGCCTGGACGGGGCCGTTGCGCAGGCGCTGTATGGCCTCGAAACGGCTGATGAATTGGTGATGGGAGTGCCCGGCGCCGAAACCGGTCAGTTGCGTTTGGTGACCACGTCGTTGCCCATGCCAGATCGCGGACACTTTCACCGCGGCGGTCACGCCCTCGACATTTACACCACCGACATTCACCAGTCGGTGGCCATTGCCAAAGAGCAGGGATACGTCGTCGGTCCGGTTGCCGACTACACCTTTGGACCAGTGAGCTTGCAACAAGCGCAAGCCATGGGCCCCGATGAGTTGCCCTTGGTATTCGTCGGCATTGATCGTCGCTTGCCGAGCATTTTGGAATCCGATCCGCAGCGTTTGCACTCCGAACTACATTCCATCGTGGGATGCATTGATGGCATTGATGCCGAAACGTCCTTTTGGACCGACGTGGTGGGTCTTGATCTGAAGTCGCAATTCCCGATTGATGTCCCGGCTGTTTCAGAATTCATGATGTTGCCGCGTCATGCGCCGATCAAGATGTCGGTGATGAGTGGTCCTGCGGTCAACCCGCCCCGTTTTGAGCTCCTGGAGTTCAAGGACGCTGACGGCAAGGCCATCGCTGGTCGTCCCTTGGCGCCTGGCTGCCTGGTCGTAGGCCTGCGGGTCGAAGACGTCAGTTCAGCCCTGAAGGCCTTGGCGGCCGGGGGAGCCGACACGTATTCGCTCGTGGAGGCTGATGGCATCACCGGTGAGCGTGAACATGCCGCTTTTGCCACCACTCCAGGCGGTCTGGACCTTGAACTTCGCGGACCTTTGGACGCCTAGGAACACCTGACCGCCACGCGGCGACCCGCTGGGCGTTGATTGGGTCAGGCTCGGCAGAATAGGCACACAAGATCGGGTAAATCAGTGCCCGTGTGCCTGGGAGGAATCCATGACCGTTCACCCCGCAGTGATGGGGCGTTTTTACGAAGACTTCGTCATCGGTGACACCTTCCAGCACCCCATTGGCCGCACGGTTCTCGAGACCGACAACTCGTGGTTCACGATGTTGACGCTCAATACCAACCAGAACCACTTCAACACCCATTACTCCAAGTTCAACCCCATCACCGATGGCAAGGTCATCGTCAACTCTGGGTTCACCATCGCCTTGGTCCTGGGATTGACCGTGAGCGACATTAGCCACAACGCCATGGCGAACCTGGCAATGACTGACATCAAGCTCACTCACCCGGTGTATGTCAACGACACCTTGTATGCCGAATCGTTCATCACCGACAAGCGCGAATCCGCTTCGCGCCCCTACGCCGGCATTGTTTCCATGATTACCCGTGGCCTGAACCAAGATGGCGACGAAGTGTGCTCGTGGAAGCGCAGCGTCATGATCTGGAAGCGTTCACACGCCGATGAGGTCAACAACCACTTCCCGCAGGCCAAGAACGGACCGCTGACTGCCGAACACGGCGCATGAGCAGCACGAGTTTGCGATTGACGTTTGCCCCCTGGGGTGAATCTCTGGCAGAAATCGTTGAGGTTTCACAACAAGCCGAGGCAGCTGGTGCCGATGTGGTGTGGGCACCAGAAATGCACCGCAGTGCCACGATTACCGCGGCTGCGATGGCTGCTGGAACCTCAACTATTGGCGTAGGAACCGCGATTGCGTTGGCCTTTACGCGCGCTCCGATGATTACCGCCCTTGAAGCCATGGACCTGGACGAAATGTCCAAGGGTCGGTTCATTCTCGGCCTGGGCACAGGAGTGCAGCGCGTCAACGAAGATTGGTACAACGCGCAGTGGGGCAAGCCCGTTGCTCATATTCGTGAAACCGTCAACATCATTCGTGAATTCATCAAGCAGTGTTCCACCGGTGAGCCCATCGACATCGAGGGCGAATACGAACACATGAAGATCAAGGGTTACCAGCGCACCTATCACCGCGAACGCGATTCGATTCCGATCTATCTCGCTGGTGTTGGCCCGGTCATGGTGCGCACTGCTGGTGAAATCGCCGATGGCTGGATTTCACACGAACTGTGTTCACCAGCTTTTGTGCAGGGCCAAGTCTTGCCAGCAATCACTGAAGGTTTGGATCGCGCGGGACGCAAGCGCGAAGACATCGAGCTCGTGGTTTCAGCTCTTGCTGCAGTCGATGACGACGCCACCAAGGCTCGACGATTGGCTGCCGGCGTCGTGGGCTTTTATTCCACCGTTCGCACCTACGCGGACTTCTTTGAATTCCATGGTTTTGGTGCCCAGCAGGCCGAAATCGCCCCCAAGTTCCGTGAAGGTGGCGTCACGGCGCAAAAACTGGGCGAACTCGTGCCCGACGAGATGATTTCGGCCTTCACCATCAGTGGAAATGCTGACGATGTGGCCAATGCGTTGAAGGCCTACGAAGGCATTGTGGATGCGGTCAAGCTCTCGCCTCCCACGCACGGTTTAGCACCGGAACAAACTCGCGCTGCCCAGCAGCAGTTGATCGGCGTTGTCGCTGATCTCAAAGGAGGGGTACGGCCCTAATGAAGCCACTTGAAGACATTCGCATCATCGCCGTTGAGCAATACGGTGCTGGGCCATGGGGGACTGTGCACTTGGCAGACCTTGGCGCCGATGTCATCAAGATTGAAGACCCCGCCGCTAAGGGCGACGTTGGTCGTTACGTGCCACCGTATGCCGAAGGCGAAGACTCACTCTTTTTCGAAACGTTCAACCGCAACAAACGTTCGCTGTCATTGGATTTAAATACTGCTGAAGGTCGCGCAGTATTTGAAGACTTGGTCAAAGTCTCTGATGTGGTGTATTCGAACTTGCGCGGCGATGTTCCGGCCAAGCTCAAGATCACCTACGACGACCTCAAGCACATCAACAAACAGATCGTCTGTGTTTCCCTCTCCGGCTTTGGTATGACCGGGCCGCGGGTCAAAGAACCTGGCTACGACTACATCTTGCAAGGTCTGGCTGGCTGGATGGAAGCCACCGGTGAGCCTGGCGGACCACCGACCAAGTCCGGTTTGTCGATGGTGGACTTTTCTGGTGGATATGTCGCTGCTTTAACGCTGTTGGCAGCTGTTCACGCCGCCCGTCGCGATGGCGTGGGCACCGATTGTGATGTCTCGCTCTACGACGTGGCCATCACGATGTTGAACTACCCAGCCACCTGGCACCTGAACCGCGGGTACGAACTCGAGCGTCACTCGCACTCGGCACACCCGTCCTTGGTTCCC
>CALQPL010000069.1 GCA_943332445.1 Bifidobacterium breve | reverse complement strand
GTTCTTCAGGGGACAGCGGTTCATCGCTTGCCCCGGAACGCACACCCTTGAAGTAGGTACGGGTATCGCTGCGCGCGTGAATGGCCGTCAGCACCAAGCCATCGCCGTCATCGTCAAGCAACGCGAGCGAGAACGAGTAGCGCCCACCCATGTCGCCAAAGGCGTCGTAACGAACAACCGCAACATGCCTGATGGCGTCGTGGAGGTCCGTCTGTAATTGCGCGATGACTTCACGCTGTTGAGCGATATCTACTCGAAGCTTGTCCACTTCATCAACGTGACGTGCTACCGAAGCTACAAAAGTGGACTGATCATCCTCGCCCTGCAACACCTCATAGTCACGGCGCATTCGGCGAAACCGCAACTGCGCAGCCAGGGCGAGAATAAACGCCAGCAGGCCCAGGACGGCTCCAGCAATCGCTAGGACCTCGAGGGTCATCGTGCTTAAGTCCACAGCTGCTCCCAGCAGGATCGGTTGTGCGTCAGCGTAGTGCCCCACCCTCGATCTAATACTGTTCACCGCATGGCTGTTCTTGATCTGGGCGCGACGCTGAGCACTTTCGCCCTCATCGTGCCGGCTGAATTGCCCGACAAGACGTTCATCGCCACTTTGATTTTGGCGACGCGATTTCGCCATTTGCCCGTCTGGCTCGGGGTCAGTGCCGCGTTCTTTGTCCAAACAGCCATCGCCGTTTCCTTGGGTGGGCTGCTGTCACTGCTTCCCCGAGCATTAGTCGCCGGGGTGGCCGCCGTGATTTTCGCCGCTGGCGCAGCCATCTTGTTTAAGGGCGCCATGAAAAGTCGGCAAGCAGCCACAGTTGAGGCGCAGGCTTTGGTAGCTGAGGAAGAAGAGGCAATCACCAAGGCCGCTACGCCCACCTCGGCGTGGAAGATGGCGACCACATCCTTTGTCGTCCTGTTTGTCGCCGAGTGGGGAGACCTGTCCCAACTCTTGACTGCCAGTCAGTCCGCGCGAACCGGTGAGCCCGTCTCGGTATTCATTGGTGCATGGCTCGCCCTTGTCCTGGTGGCTGGACTGGCGGTCTTGGCGGGCCGCTGGATCTTCAGCACTGTGCCGCTCCATCGAGTGCGTTTCGTCAGCGCTGGGGTATTGGCGGTCTTGGCCGGAAGCGCTATCGCCGAAGTCTTCGCTGGATAAGCCAGCAAGAGCAAGGCTTATTCAACGGCGTAGTTAAGGGGCCCGAGTGCCGCCGACGGGGGATGCGACGACACCCGGGTAATGAAAATCTACCCAAACCGGACAGAACAATCCTCTTGAGTAAACGAATCTTTGGTCAAATTCAGGTCAAGAGATTTTTATGAATCCGATGTGAACAACGCCGCCCAGGTGTCGCGGTCCACAATTCCGGTGACCGGCAAACCATTGTCTTTTTGAAATGCCTTTACTGCGGTGGTCGTTCGGGTTCCGTACACACCATCAACAGTGAGCTTGGTTCCTAAATCAACAATGCGTTGCTGAATGACCCGCACGACATCGCGAGCGACAGCCGATGGCTTAATCGGCGAGCCCGGGTAGCCCACGATGGCGTCATCAATGGGGTTGTCCACCTCATCGGTGGGGGTGGGCGAAGCAGTCAGCGTTGGTGTGACCGTGGGGGTTGCACTGGGGGTTTGATCCGGCGTTTCCTCCGGCGAAGGGGAAGCAGACGCGGTAGCCACCGGTTGATCGACGGTGGGCTCACCAGGAGCCAGCCACACCACCCACACGAGGACGCCGACAGCCAACGCCACCACTGCACCGATAAGAACTAAGGGCCAGGACCGTTGTTTTGCCACGTTGCCATGCTCGCGCGAATGCGCATCAAACTGCGGGAACGACACAGTGCGGAACTAAGGCAACAAAACCCCAGGATTGAGAATCCCGGTCGGATCGAGGGTGTCCTTAATCGCCTTCATGGTCGCGATTTCGGCACCACTGCGGGACAAGTGCAGCCACTTGGTTTTGTGAACTCCCACCCCATGTTCGGCTGCAATAGAGCCACCGAATTGCGCAACGAGAGTGAGCACTTGCTCATCCAGTCGCTCACTCGTTGGTTCATCGATATCCACCAAATTAATGTGCAGGTTGCCATCACCAAGGTGTGCATAGACATGGACTTCGCGCCCCTGCGTGTCAGGAAGTTGATCCATCTTGTTCAAGAATTCTGGAATGGACGCAATGGGTAAACACACATCCAGCTTGAACGGAATCCCTAACGTGGCCACGGCTTCGGCCTGGCGATCGCGGTATTCCCACATGCGTGGATCGATAGCGGCATCAACATCGTCGGGAAGATCGGGCAGTGTCGCGGTTTCGAGCAACAGATAGACCGGGTGCTCACGGGCTAGGGGCTGACTGAGACCACATACGGCCCGAACGACCGCCATCCCCTCGGCGCGGATCATTTCTGCCGCTGTGAGGTCACCGCGCTGGCGAGCAGAAGCCACTAAATCAACGGCTGATTCCACATCCGGCAGGCCAATCAACGTGACCACTTCTGGTTCTGCGGGTTGACGAACTAAGCGCAAGCGAGCCGCCGTGATCACGCCCAAGGTGCCTTCGGATCCGGTCATCAGTTGGCTGAGGTTGTAGCCACCGTTGTCTTTAGCTAACGGCTCCAACCGACGAATGATGGTGCCATCGGCCAGCACCGCTTCTACGCCCATGACTTGCGCGCGGGTATCGCCCAGTCCCACGACGCGCAATCCACCCGCGTTGGTTGCCACCATTCCACCCACCGTGGCTGAGTCTCGCGCTGCTAAATCAACGGCATAACGAAATCCTGCAGCGCTGGCGTGAGCGTGCAACTGTGACAACGTCACGCCGGCGCCAACTTCCACGGTCTGCGTCGCGCGATCCACTGCTGCGATGGAGTTCAGCCGCGTCATCGACACAACAACAGACGTGCGATCCCCATGCGGAACACCGCCGCCCACCAGACCGGTATTGCCACCTTGGGTGACCACTGGCGTGCCGTGGGTGTGACACAACGTCATGACGGCAGCGACCTCGGCTGTTGAGGCCGGCCGAACCACCGCAAGCGGGATGCTCGACCAAGCGCGCGTCCAGTCAGTGCCAAAAGATTGTGTGACATCGGGGTCGGTGAGAACGTGCTCAGCTCCGACGACGCCTGCCAGGTCCGCTAGGAGTGGCGAACTCAAAGAACGAAGCCCTCGTCGCCTTGATTGGTGACGACCGGGCGACCAGCGGCGGCCCAACCCATCATTCCGCCCTCAACGTTGATTGCTTCGCGGCCTTGATTGACCAAGAACTGCGTGACTTTGGCCGATCGACTGCCGGCTTTACAGATCACCGCGATGGTCCCCTCAGGGGGAAGTAGATCAAGAATTCCTGCTTGCAAAGACATGGCCGCGTGCACCGCCGTTGGTGCATGTCCGGCTTCCCATTCGTCGTCCTCGCGCACATCAAGCAAGAACAACTCATCGGATAGATCAGCAACGGACATCGATGGAACGGATGAAGAACCAAACATCAGGGCAAACCTCCTACTAAGGATTATGGCGTGGAAGGCGGTGAAGTGGCCGGTGGCACCGTGGGTACCGGAGTTGGTGCTTTAGTGGTTGGGGCCCCTGTGGGCTTGGTCGTGCTCGTTGCTGTCGGTGACTTCGTCGACTTGCGCTTATATGAGCCGCCACCGTAGCCATCTGAATTAGACGTGGTCCCATCAAATTGTTGAACCGGTGTGTCCTTCAAGAACGCCTTGACCATCGCGGTCCACATCCGTGCTGGGAAGGAACCACCCGTGACGCGGGTCATCCCACCCGTTCCGCGCAAGGTTTTCAAGCCACCCGACTCAGTCGACTTGGCCATCGATACGGCAACTGCGATTTCCGGGGTGTACCCCACAAACCATGCCGACAAGTTCGAGTTGGTGGTTCCAGTTTTACCCGCGGCTGGTCGGCCCAGGTCCTGAGCGGCAAATCCTGAACCGTTTTTCACCACTTGGGTTAGCGCATAGGTGACCTGGCTAGCGATGTCAGCGTCATACGCGCGCGAAACTTCGGGGCGCTTGGAATACAACAAGCCGCCATTGGCATTCCGGACGCTGGCAATGACATAGGGATTTGCTTGCAGACCACGAGCGGCAAAAGTGGCGTAGGCCGCAGCCATGTCCAGGGTGTGCGGCGATGAGGTGCCCAAAACCGTGGTTGGTCCGGCGTTTAATCCCGCTGTTGTCCCAGGAATCCCCGCTCGAATGGCTGAATCAACAACGGCTTCAGGAGTGATCTCATTTTCCAAGTCAACATACGCGGTGTTGACCGACGACTGCGTTGCTCGAAGCAACGAGATCGATCCACCAGCGTTGTAACCGTCAAAGTTATTGACCCGATAAGGCGCAAACCCCGGGAAGGTGAACGTGGCACCGTTTACTCCACTAAACCTGTCGTACAACGAAATATCGTTTTCCAGGGCCGCTGCCAAGGCAAAGGGCTTAAACGTTGAACCGGCCTGCACGATGCCTTGCGTAGCGTTGTTGAACTGGTCGGTCAGGTAGTCATCCCCACCATAAATAGCTAACACCGCACCGGTGCCCGGTTGAACTGCAGCAATGCCTATGCGCAATCCCTTAACACCAGTTTCCGGACCCTTCTCTTCCACAGCAGTGCGTGCAGCATTCATAGCTTTTTGATCAAAAGTGGTGGTGATGCGATAACCGCCGCGCGCGACTTCTTCTTCACTAAAGCCCAAGGCCGACAGTTCACGACGTGCCATATCCACCAGGAACCCGTTGTCACCTTCTAAGCGATTGCCGCTTCCGCGCTTGGCAATCTTGGGGAACTTTTGTCGAGCTCGTGACTTCTCGGTGATCCATTCCTTAGCGACCATGGCATCGAGGACGTAATTCCAGCGACCGCGCAGCCGATCCTTGTTGGTTTCTGGTGCATAGCCCGCAGGCGAGCGGATCAGCGATGCTAAAACCGCACCCTGGGTTCCGGTCAGCTTCGATGCAGGGATTTTGAAGTACGCCTGCGATGCCGCCTCGATGCCGTACGCACCGCGGCCAAAGTAAATGGTGTTGAGGTAATCCTCAAGGATGCGTTCTTTACTGCGGGTCTGACTCAGTTTGATCGACAAGACCAACTCCTTGGCCTTGCGCGTCAGAGTCCGATCCTGGGTTAGATACGCATTCTTTGCGTATTGCTGGGTGATCGTTGATCCACCCTGGGTTGAACCACCGATGATGTTGTTCCACGCGGCACGAGCAATTCCCGATGCAGAAAATCCGCCATGTTCATAAAAGTCGCGGTCTTCGGCAGCCAAGACTTCGCGTTGAACGACCAGCGGAACATCGCTGAGTGGGATTGACGTGCGATTGGCATCGGCGACGCGAGCAATCTCCGTCTTGCCATCCGCATAAGTAACGACCGTGGCTTGGGCCGTCGAAAACTCATTGGGAGTAGGGACTTTAACCAACGCATAAAGGACCAAAAAGACCAGCAGGAGCACACCAAAACCCATGCCAATGAGTGCGAGGAATTGGCGTCCCGAAGGGACAAAACGCATAACTCCATCGCGCTCGGAGCGTGGGTAATTGATGCGCACGCTATGCCTCCGCACGGCGACGTCGGGGAATTCCTCTTGCTACGCCATCACCTAAGACGAACGACATCGTCATGTGGTTCCACTCACAGTTCTGGCAGATCTCAATCACGTACACCGTGAATTCACCGTATTCATGCGCCATCGCTTCGAGTTCACGCGTTGCACGAATGCGCCCCGACAAGTGCCCCAACTCATCACCGAAGACATAGGTCAAGTGGGTCAGGTTTTCTTTACGACAAACCGGACACAACCGCTGCGTGGCTTCACCGTGATGCTTGGCCGCGCGCAAGGTGTAGGGATCGGCATCGCACAGGTCACTGCGAAAAGCGCCCCCGTGGAAGAGCTCTTCCAGGGCGGCTCGACGCTGGAGGCCGTAAACCACGACCGATCGCTGGGACCACACAGCCGCGAGCGTAATCCCTCTACGCCTGCTGGCACAGATACGTTCGGCTGAGGGCGAGCCGTGCGCTGACGTCCCGATCCGCTTGATATTCGACGCTCCGGCCCCCGACAGGCCCTTAGGTGCGATCTGATGTATCGTGCTGATACATCAGATCAACCGATCAACCCGAATGTTCCCCCGTTCGGCGATTAGGGGTAACCATGGCGCGATCGAGCGGAGTGCTCGAGTTCGCTGTGCTGGGTTTACTCCACGATTCCCCGATGCACGGCTACGAATTGCGCAAGAGCATCGGGAGCGCATTGGGGACTTTC
>CALQPL010000068.1 GCA_943332445.1 Bifidobacterium breve | reverse complement strand
GTTGGCCACCTGCGCAACGGCCATCGCTGGTTCCGCCTTGCTCTCCTTCATCTCGCCTGTCAGCGGTGTGGCGGGGACAGCGGTATTTGCCTTCCTGCTCTTTATCGTTTTGCAAACCGGCTTGAGCTTTGCCGTTGAGGGAAGGCGCTACGCGATTGACCGCCTAGCCACCACGTTGTTGCTTTCGGCTCTGACAGCGGCCTTGGTTCCGCTGGTTTCCATCCTGTTGACCGTTCTTGTTCGCGGCCTGAACGCCTTCAGTGCCAACTTCTTGACGTCAACCATGCGCAATGTCAGTCCACGTCGCCCCGGCGGTGGCATCCTGCACGCCCTGATCGGCACCGTGGAGCAAGTGGCGATTGCCGCCGCCATCGGTATCCCGTTGGGAATTCTGGCTGCTGTTTACCTCGTGGAGTACGGCAACCGTTCGCGCTTGGCTCGCACCATCAGCTTCTTCGTCGACGTGATGACCGGCATCCCCTCGATCGTGGCCGGTTTGTTCGTCTACACCGGATTCATCTTGACGTTGGGCTTGCAGCGCAGCGGTTTGGCCGCCGGTATTTCGCTTTCGATCTTGATGATTCCTGTCGTGGTTCGCTCAACCGAAGAAATGTTGCGCTTGGTCCCACGCGACCTGCGTGAAGCGTCCTACGCCCTTGGAGTTCCAAAGTATCGAACGATCCTGCGAGTCGTCATTCCTTCCGCCTCCACCGGAATCATCACCGGGGCCATGCTGGCCGTCGCCCGAGTTACCGGCGAAACCGCGCCCTTGCTGTTGACCACCTTCTTGACCCAATCAATCAACACCAACCCGTTCAACGGGCCGCAGGCTTCGCTGCCCACCTACGTCTGGGACCAGATCGGTAGCGGTACCACCGCGTCCATTGACCGAGCCTGGGCCGGTGCGCTTACGCTGATCCTTCTAGTCATGATTCTCAACCTGAGTGCTCGCTTGATCGCGCGCGCCTCTCGAGTGAAGTAGGGATAGTCAGCAGCTATGGCCAAGCGCATCGACGTCTCTCACCTCAACGTCTACTACAGCAACTTCCTTGCTGTTGAAGACGTGACTTTGGCTGTTGAGCCCAAAGCAGTTACCGCGTTTATTGGTCCTTCTGGCTGTGGCAAGTCCACGGTGTTGCGCACGCTTAACCGCATGCACGAAGTCACCCCCGGCGCCCGCATCGAAGGCAAGATCATGCTGGACCACGAAGACATCTATGGGGCAGACATTGACCCGGTCAACGTGCGCTCGACCATCGGAATGGTGTTCCAAAAGCCCAACCCATTCCCGACGATGTCTATCTACGGGAATGTCGTTGCCGGCATCAAGCTCAAGAAGCGCACGAAGCGCTCGGAGCTCGATGATGTGGTGGAAGCGTCACTGCGAGGCGCCAACTTGTGGGAAGAAGTCAAGGATCGCCTTGACCGACCGGGCAGCGTGCTTTCTGGTGGCCAACAGCAGAGATTGTGCATTGCGCGCGCCATCGCAATCCAGCCGCAAGTCCTCTTGATGGACGAACCTTGTTCCGCGTTGGACCCGATCTCCACTTTGGCCATTGAGGAACTTATCCACGAACTCAAGCAGAGCTACACCATCGTGATCGTGACTCACAACATGCAGCAGGCTGCGCGAGTGTCTGACACCACCGCGTTCTTTAACATTGCTGGAACCGGTAAGCCGGGCAAGCTCATCGAAATGAACACCACTGCCAACATCTTTAGCTCACCCACTGAAAAAGCGACTGAGGATTACATCTCCGGTCGATTCGGATAAGACAAAGGATCATCACTATGGCTACCTCGACCTACACCGTTACCGGCATGACCTGTGATCACTGTGTTTCCGCGGTCACCCAGGAACTCAGCGACATCACCGGCGTGACCAAGGTCAGTATTGAGCTCGCATCAGGTCAGGTCACCGTCGAAAGTGACGCTGCTTTGGATCAAGCAGCCGTGGCAGCAGCCGTGGATGAGGCGGGCTACGCCCTCGCCTGACCGTGTCGCCGGCTCCAAACGGTGAGCCGGTATTCTTTATCGGAACCAGATAGTGGTTCCAGCCGATTTTTCGGCTTACTCCACCGAGGGGATACATCCCATGCCAGCCATCGTGCTGCTTGGCGCCCAATGGGGCGACGAGGGCAAGGGCAAGGCCACCGACTTACTTGGCAGTTCTGTCAACTACGTCGTGCGCTATCAAGGCGGTAACAACGCCGGCCACACCGTCGTCGTAGGCGACGAGAAATATGCCCTTCACCTGTTGCCCTCCGGCATCTTGACCCCCGAATGCATCCCCGTCATCGGCAACGGTGTCGTAGTGGATCCAGCAGTGCTGCTGCAAGAAATCTCTGACCTCAACGAGCGCGGCGTGGACACGTCCAAGTTGCTCCTTTCTTCCAGTGCGCACCTGATTGCTCCGTATCACGTGATGTTGGACAAGACCTCCGAACGATCGCTGGGCGCTTCCAAGATCGGTACAACAGGTCGCGGCATCGGCCCGGCCTATGCCGACAAGGTGGCCCGACTCGGTATTCGCGTTCAGGACTTGTTTGACGAAAAGATCTTGCGTCAAAAGGTTGAGGGCGCCCTGATCAGCAAGAACGAACAGCTGGTCAAGGTGTACAACGAAGAAGCCATCACCGTGGATGAATCCACGGAATACCTGCTCTCCTTCGCTGATGCCTTGCGGCCTTACGTGACCGACACATCTCTGGTGCTGAACAGGGCTTTGGACAACGGCGCAGTGGTGCTTCTTGAAGGTGGCCAGGGAACTCTCCTGGATGTCGACCACGGCACCTACCCGTTCGTCACCTCGTCAAACCCCACGGCCGGTGGCGCATGCAGCGGTTCAGGTATCGGCCCCACTCGCATTACGCGCACCATTGGAATCGTCAAGGCTTACACCACGCGTGTGGGTTCTGGTCCGTTCCCAACTGAACTGCTTGACCATGATGGTGACCAGCTTCGTGAAATTGGTGGCGAACGTGGCACGACCACAGGACGCAATCGTCGCTGTGGTTGGTACGACGCAGTCGTCGCACGTTACGCAACGCGTGTGAACGGACTGACTGACTTCTTCCTTACCAAGTTGGACGTCTTGAGCGCATGGGATGAGATTCCGGTGTGTGTCGCTTACGAAGTTGACGGACAGCGCGTCGAGGAACTCCCCGACTCTCAGTCGGACTTCCATCACGCCAAGCCGATTTACGAACTCTTGCCTGGTTGGAAGAGTGACATTTCTGGTGCGCGTGAGTTCAGCGATCTGCCACCGAACGCTCAGTCCTACGTCAAGTACTTGCAGGACATTTCTGGTGCACCGATCTCAGCGATCGGTGTGGGTCAGGCCCGCGACGCAACCATCGCCTTGGCTGACTTCCTTTCCACCACGCCATCTCAAGGTGTTTAAGTCCTTGCCTGCCCCTTTCCTGAGTAATCTGCACACATGAAGGTTTTGGTTATCGGCAGTGGCGGGCGCGAGCACGCGCTAGTGCGTTCGTTGGTCCTCGACCCCACTGTCACTGATGTGTGGTGCGCCCCGGGCAACGGCGGAACGGGCGAACACGCAACCAACATTGATGTTGACGCAAGCAACCCCGCAGCCGTCTCCGCACTTGCCCAAGACCTCGGGATTGATTTGGTCGTCGTTGGACCAGAAGCACCCCTGGTGGCCGGAGTTGCTGACGCAGTTCGCGCTGTTGGCATTGCTTGTTTCGGTCCCAGCGGCAACGCTGCCCAACTAGAAGGCAGCAAAGCTTTTGCCAAGGACGTCATGGCTGCAGCCGGAGTGCCCACAGCCCGCGCTCATGTTTGCACCACGAACGAAGAGGCTGAGGCGGCTCTAGATGACTTCGGTGCGCCGTACGTTGTTAAAGATGATGGTTTGGCCGCGGGCAAAGGTGTCGTCGTTACCAGCGATCGTGATGAAGCTCTAGCGCACGCCAACCAGTGCGACCGCGTGGTGATTGAGGAATACCTTGACGGGCCTGAAGTCTCGCTTTTCATCATTACCGACGGTGTAGACGCGTTGGCGTTGTCTCCGGCCCAAGACTTCAAGCGCATCGATGACAACGACGAAGGTCCCAACACCGGCGGAATGGGGGCGTACACACCGCTGGCGTGGGCGCCCAATGATTTAGTGGATGAAGTCATCGCCACTGTCGTTCACCCCACCTTGCAGGAAATGACCAAGCGCGGAACTCCGTTTAGTGGATTGCTTTATGTAGGACTCGCACTCACCTCGCGCGGAACTCGCGTTGTTGAATTCAATGCACGCTTTGGTGATCCCGAAACACAAGCTGTACTGGCTCGGCTAGAAACTCCGCTGGGCGAACTCTTGCTGGCCGCAGCCACCGGCACGTTAAGCGAACAGCCGGCCTTGATTTGGAGTACTGGTTCAGCCGTCACGGTCGTGCTGGCAGCCCATGGTTACCCGGAATCTCCACGAACCGGCGACCCCATCACCGGATTGGACAACGCCGAAGCCGTCGAAGGCGCGATGGTGCTGCATGCCGGGACTACTCGAGGCGCGGACGGCACGTTGAACAGCAGCGGAGGCCGGGTTCTGTCTGTTACCGCCATTGGAGAGACCTTGGAGCAAGCGCGGTCGCGCGCCTACGAGGCGATGACGCACATTGACCTCGATGGCAGTCACTACCGCACCGACATCGCACTTAAAGCGGCTCATTCAGCGTGATCTGTTTGCAAGGTGGCGCCGAATTCGGAGCAGATTGCTTCGCGATGGACGCCGCCTTAGTTCAGGAAGCACATCGACGCGGTCGCACCGGTCCGATCGTTATCTCCGCTCTTGCTGGGGCACCAGGTCGCGAATACGACACGGCCAACAACAACGGCATTCGACACTTTTCGGCCATTGTTGAATCACTGACATCCGATCATGAACCGTTGTCCGTTGTCGCCGCACCCGATGCACGTGCGGACTCCACAGGTGCACTCGCCGCTCTGGACTCAGCGAGCATCATCGTTTTGCCTGGTGGATCACCCTCTCGGTTGCTGGGCGCTTTGCAGGACTTCGCCATCGATGCACTGCTTCGACGATTTCTGGACAGTGGCGGAATTTTGATGGGTGCCAGCGCCGGGGCGATGGTGTTATGCGAGCGCACCTGGTTACCCGATCGCGGACGGATCGATGACGGTCTCGGTCTTGTTCCGCAAGCACTCGTCTTGCCGCACTGGAGTCCGGATGGGCTGAGCCGCCTGGCCGCATTTGGTGGCGCAGGGACGGGGATCACCGTCCTCGGTTTGCCCGAACAATCAGGTGTGATGGTGGAAATCACCGACTCAGGCACGACATTTACCGCTCACGGAGCACGAGAAAGCACCATTGTGGAGGCGAACGGGCCCACACACGCCGTGCGTGTTGGAGACTGCCTCACGCTACCTGCGAGAATAGGTCCGTGACCACAGTCCCGAATGTTCTCGCTGCTCGGTACGCATCAACGGCTATGGCCGACCTTTGGTCGCCCGCCCACAAGATCATTCTTGAACGCCAGTTGTGGGTGGCTGTGCTGCAGGCTCAACGCGATCTAGGTATCGATGTTCCCGCTGAAGCAATCGCGGACTATCAAAACGTCCTCACCACGGTCGACCTGGATTCCATCGCAGCTCGCGAACGTGTAACGCGTCACGACGTCAAAGCCCGCATTGAGGAGTTCAATGCGCTAGCCGGACACGAACACATTCACAAGGGCATGACCTCACGCGACCTGACCGAAAACGTTGAGCAACTGCAGATTCGCTCGGCCCTCGAACTCATTCGCGATCGCATCGTCGCTACTTTGGCCCGTCTAGGCAACCGTGCCGGCGAATACAGCGCCGTCGTGATGACCGGTCGCAGTCACAATGTCGCAGCGCAAGCCACCACGATGGGCAAGCGATTCGCCTCCGCGGCTGACGAGCTGCTCGTTGCTCTTGAGCGCGTCGAAGAACTCCTTGCTCGTTATCCGCTGCGTGGAATCAAGGGTCCTGTTGGAACAGCACAAGACATGCTGGACCTGCTCGATGGCGACAACGCCAAGCTTGCCGAACTTGAACAACGCATTGCCAGCCACTTGGGCTTTAGCAAAGTCTTGACCAGCGTCGGCCAGGTCTATCCACGTTCACTGGACTTTGACGTGGTCAGTGCCCTAGTTCAGGCCAGCGCAGCGCCCAGCAGTCTGGCCACCACGATCCGACTCATGGCCGGCAACGAACTGGTCACCGAGGGCTTCAAGCCTGGGCAAGTCGGATCTAGCGCCATGCCACACAAGATGAACACGCGCTCGTGCGAACGCGTCAACGGTTTGTC
>CALQPL010000067.1 GCA_943332445.1 Bifidobacterium breve | reverse complement strand
TTGCTGGCGGGCTCTCACCTGGCAACACGTGGGGCGCGAGTCGATGCAGTGTTGTTGGGGACCACGACTCATGACCACCTTGATGCCCTCTTGCTTGCCGGTGGTCGTGTGCATGGAGCGGATGCATTGGATGGCCTAGAAGATCACCAGTGGTGGCAAACCGCGGAAGTAGTCATTGATGGCATCGTGGGAATTGGTGGTGTTGGTGGTTTGCGCGAACCGGCTGCATCAGTGGTCGCCAAGATTCCTGATGAGGCGCTCGTCATCGCCGTTGATATCCCTAGCGGTGTCGACGCAGATACCGGTGAGGTCCATGGTGTGGCCTTGCCCGCAGACCTCACCGTGTGCATGGGGACATATAAGACCGGACTGCTCGTTGAACCTGGTTCGGGTTATGCCGGAAAAGTTCAACTGGTGGACATCGGATTGAATCCGACGTTGCCCGAGCCGGTAGCGGAAGCCTTGCAAGTCAGCGACGTGGTCGAAGGATTACCCATCCCAGCCCCCAACAGCGACAAGTTCCGCCGTGGGGTGGTGGGAGTGGTCGCCGGGTCTTCGGCGTTT
This sequence comes from Bifidobacterium breve, assembly GCA_943332445.1. Taxonomy (GTDB): domain Bacteria; phylum Actinomycetota; class Actinomycetes; order UBA12327; family UBA12327; genus AcAMD-2. The sequence goes on along the minus strand of CALQPL010000067.1, from coordinate 5,759 downwards.
CCTGGAGCAGCGGTGCTGTGTGTTGCCGGAGCGATCCGCGCGGGTGCAGGCTACGTGCGCTTGTTGGCGCCAGCAGCAGTTATCGCGCTTGTCCATGAGGAGTTCCCTGAAGTCGTTGCCATGCCGCTGCCCGATATTCCTGTTCCTGAAATGGCAGCGCAGATGATCGGGCTGGTTGGACAGGTACAAAGCTGGGTGATCGGACCCGGTGCTGGCACGGACGAGTACTCGATGGCGTTACTTCAGGAAGTGCTGGAGTCTGGATCTCCGGTTCTGCTCGATGCTGATGCCTTGACGCTTGTCTCACAGGATCCGGACCTGATCCAAGTCATCAGTCGACGTCCAGCCGCCACGTTAATGACTCCGCATGCCGGCGAGCTTGCGCGCCTGCTAGCGGTCGAGCGCAGCGACGTTGAAGCTCGCCCACTGCACTTTGTTCAAGAAGCCGCCGCCCGGTTTGGTTGCAGTGTCTTGTTAAAGGGCCCCGTGACCTTGGTGGCACATGCGGGCCAGCCAACACGAGCAAACTCCACGGGAACTTCGTGGTTGGGTACGGCCGGGAGCGGCGATGTCCTGAGCGGTCTAGCCGGAACGTATTTGGCTGCTGGGCTTGATCCCCGAGAGGCCGGCTCCATGGCCGCCTTTATTCACGGTGTGGCGGGGCAGTTGCTCAGCAAGGGGGAGATCTCTCCCTTGCGCTCGCGGGAACTAGCTGATGCGCTCCCCGACGCCGTGGCTGCTATCCGTGGAAGCCGAACCTGAAACAATGATCAGATGAACACGCCTGTGGGTCGCCCCCGTGCACAAGCGCGGATTGATCTTGCTGCGTTGCGAAGCAATGTTGAGGTGCTGCGTTCCGCGGCACCAACGGCTCAGCTCATGGCCGTGGTCAAAGCCGATGCTTATGGGCATGGACTGGTCGAGTGCTCTCGTGCAGCGATCGCAGCTGGTGCGTCGTACCTCGGGGTAGCGCTTCCTGAAGAAGCCATCGAACTGCGAGCCAATGGTATTGAGTCATCGATCTTGGCGTGGTTACTCCAAACCGATTCGCCGGCGCAATGGATTGAGCTGGTAGAACGCGATGTTGATGTGTCGGTGTCGAGCCTGAAGGGCTTGGAGTGCGCACGGATTGCGGCAGCCGAGTCCGGTACGTCAGCAAAGATTCACCTGAAGTTAGACACCGGCATGGCGCGCGGTGGATCAGGAATTGCTGAGTGGTCCCTACTGCTGGATGAAGTCAGCCGTGCTGTGAGCGAAAACAGCATTGAGGTGGTCGGCATGTGGACGCACCTGGCTTTTGCTGATCAACCAGCCCACCCCGTTGTTGAACATCAATTAGAACTCTTTGCCGAGGGTGTCGCGCAGGCTCAGCGTCAAGGGATCACACCTTTGCTGCGGCACGTGGCCAATAGTGCAGCGACGTTCCGCACGCCATCAGCCCACTTTGACCTCGTGCGCCCAGGAATCTCCATCTATGGCCTGTCACCTGGCGCGGCTGTGGGAACTGCTGAGGAATTAGGACTGCAGCCAGTTATGCAATTGTCTGGTGCTGTCACCCAGGTTAAGCCGGTTGCAGCTGGACAAGGCGTTTCGTACGGCCACGACTATGTGACGCAACGCGACACCACGATTGCACTGGTTCCGTTGGGCTATGCGGACGGCATTCCAACCGGGGCGAGCAATGTGGGTCCGGTGGTTATCGCTGGTGAACATCAAGTAGTCGCGGGTCGTGTGTGCATGGACCAGATCATGATCGACGTAGGAGACACGGAAGTTCACGAGGGCGACGAAGTGGTGTTCTTTGGCTCTGGTGCAGCTGGTGAACCGACGGCTGACGATTGGGCTCAGGTAACCGGAACCATTGGCTACGAGATTGTCACGCGAATTGGCGTGCGGGTACCCCGAGTCTTTGCGGATGGCTCTGCGTGAAGTCTGGTTTGAGTCGCACCAGTGCATTAATTGGTGCTGCGGTGGCTGCCACTGCGACGGTGTGGGCAGTGCGAAAGGCGCAACAAGGCGAATCCAAGTGGGTCGAGGTCCCTGGCGACGAGGAACCACGTTCGGCAGCGTCACCAGGTATTCATTTCGGAACGACACAGTGGTTCACCACGAGCGATGGCGTCCGGTTGTTCGTCGAAGTTGTCGAGCCGGTCGATCGCACTGACGATTGCGTCACGGTGGTCTTAGTTCCCGGCTACGGAATCGACCACACTGTTTTTGCGCCGTTGGTTCACGAACTGCGAGACCTTGACCGCATCGTGTTGTTTGACCGCAGGGGCCATGGTGAGTCCGATGCCGGTGATGTAGCCAGTTATTCGCTGGATCGGTTAGCCCAGGACCTCGAAGAAGTGATTTCCGAGTTTGCTAATGCAGACCCCGTTATCGTGGTGGCGCATTCCCTGGGTGGCATGGAAGTTTTGCAACTAGCGGGACGCTCACCGGCGTTATTTGGATCCCTCATTCGGGGACTGGTGTTGGTATCAACAGCGGCCAGTGTGGGTCATCAAAACGAGTTCGTGTCGGCTCGCCCGATCGGACAAGCAGTGCATCACCTGGCCCAGCCTGTGGCAACAATGTTGATGATGCATCCGGAAATTTCTCAACCTTCGTCAGCATCGCAAAGTCTCGTGGGTGCCCTTGCTGATCATTACTTCTTTGGTTCGCATTCGGCAAAGCAGTCGATCAAGCAAACCGTTGCCATGTTGGAAAAGGTTTCCCCTGACGTGTTGGCGGCTATGGTGCCAATTTTTGAGTCCTTGGATCTGCGTGCACACGCACTCGCGTTACAAGGCGTCGAGGTGGCCATCGTCGTGGGCGAGCAGGATCGGGTGACACCTGCTTCGCTGAGCCTGGAATTGCATGAGTTGATTCCGCAAGCAACGCTGACTGTTGTGCCACACACGGGTCACATGGTCATGGTGGAAGCGCCCGATGAATTGGTCGCTCAAGTGCGCAATGTGATCAACCATGTGCAACTCGGGGATGCGTAGTGACGCCGGACTCGACGGGCGCGAATTACTCCTCGCTCAAGGCACTCGTATCAGCAGCGCAGTCGTGCGTTCTGTGTGACGGGCTGTCCGCAACGCGCGCCACTGTGGTCGTTGGCCACCACCCCAAGGGCGCCAAGGTCCTCGTGGTGGGTGAAGCGCCCGGTGCCCAAGAGGACGAAACCGGCGAACCCTTTGTGGGCAAATCTGGCCAGCTCTTGGACGGCGTGCTCGAGGGGGTCGGCCTGTCGCGGGCCACAGTGGCGATCACGAGTGTGGTCAAGTGCCGACCGCCAAAGAACCGAACGCCACATGCTGGCGAGATTGCCAATTGCGCGCCGTGGATTGATCGCCAGGTGGAGCTGATCAATCCGTTAGTTGTTGTGGCGATGGGCTCGGTGGCTGCCAAATGGGCGATGGGTAAAACGACAAAGATTGGTGAAGTGCACGGCCAACTCATGCCGTGGCGCGATCGTGAACTCATGATTACGTATCACCCGTCTGCGGCTTTGCGATTTGGCCCGCGCGGAATGCCCCTAGTCGCGATGCGCCAAGACTTTACGGTTGTCGCCGATCGAGTGGGGGTGTGAGCATGACTACTGCTGTACGGGATGTGATCGTCAACTCGGCTTCTGACATGGAAGCGCTGGGCGCGGAAGTGGCAACGTGGGTTGGTGCCGGAGATGTCGTCTTGTTGAGCGGACCGCTCGGCGCAGGGAAAACCACGTTTACTCGAGGTCTGGGAAGGGCGCTTGATGTTAGTGGCGCGATTACCTCACCCACGTTTGTGATTGCGCGCGAACATGCTGGCTCACCAAACCTGATCCATGTGGATGCCTACCGGGTTGGATCGGCCTGGGAGCTCGAGGATCTTGACCTCGATACTGAAAATGCGGTGACCGTCGTTGAATGGGGAACGCAGATTGCCCATGGGCTGTCTGATCGCCGGCTGGAGATCACCATTGAGCGAGGCGACGAATTAGGTGATGACCAGCGGCACGTTGTCATCACTGCAGTCGGTGGGTTTAGCCCTAAGGCGTAGCCTTAGCGCGTGCTACTGGCCCTGGATACCTCAACTGATCTGGTCAGTGTTGCCCTGCACGATGGCACATCCGTTGTGGGCGAAAAGGTCAATGCGGTGGAGCGCCGCCATGCGGAGACGCTCAATGTCTTGATTGATCAACTTTTATCTGATGCGCGGATTGAGCCAAGCCAGCTCACCCGGATCGTGGTGGGTACTGGTCCTGGCGGGTTTACCGGTCTGCGAGTGGGCTTGGTGACCGCGCGCACCTTGGCGCTTGCGCTGCACATTCCCTGTGACGGGATCATGACACTTGATGCAATGGCCGTTGCCGCGCGCGAACGCGGTGAGGTCGAATCGGATTTCCTCGTTGCACTTGATGCCCGTCGCCGCGAAGTCTTTTGGGCGCGTTATGTCGATGGTGTCCGCGTGGATGGTCCGCGCGCCGATGCGCCGCATACCCTTCGCACGCAATCCTGGGGAGGCCTGCCGATCGTGGGCAATATTGCCCATGCCTATCCGTCAATCTTTGACACCGTCATTGATGCAGCCCCATCAGCGGCCGGCATGGCGCTCGCACTGGTGGCTGGGTCGTGTGAAGTGACCGGTCCAGATCCGGTCTACGTCCGCACTCCTGATGCCACGGAGCCGAAACCGGTGGTGCTGTGATGCCCGTGACGTCGGCAACGATTCGTTCCATGCATTGGTCCGATGTCCAGAGCGTGGCCGCGCTTGAACAGCAACTTTTCCCCGTTGATGCGTGGAGCCCGGAAGCTTTTTGGGCTGAACTTGCCTTGGTTCCCCAGACCCGTTGCTACATCGTTGCTGTGGACTCGCATGAGCAGATCGTGGGATACGCCGGTTTGTTCAATGCCGGCTCGGATGCTGATATTCAAACGGTGGCCGTGGCTCCCGATGCGCAAGGGCGGGGGATCGGTCGACTGCTTTTGCGCTCACTGCTGGACACGGCTCGCAGTCGAGGATCGAGTCGGGTGTTTCTTGAAGTCCGGTCCGACAACGCATCGGCGATTGCTATGTATCTGGCGCATGGATTTGAACAACTTAATGTTCGGCGTGACTATTACGCACCCGGTGTTGATGCCGTCGTGATGCGATTGATGGTGGGGCATGAGTGACGCATTAGTGCTGGGAATTGAAACATCGTGTGATGAAACCGGTGTGGGGCTAGTTCGTGGAACCACACTCTTGGCTGATGCAGTTGCAAGCAGTGTGACCGAGCACGAACGCTTCGGCGGAGTGGTTCCTGAGATCGCCAGTCGCGCGCACTTAGAGGCGATGACCGCCACCATCGAGCGCGCATGCCACGACGGTGGCGTCAGCCTGAACGATGTCGATGCCATTGCGGTCACGTCAGGCCCAGGCCTGATCGGCGCATTGCTGGTCGGGGTAGCAGCCGGCAAGGCCCTGGGCTGGGCACTGGATAAGCCCGTATATGGCGTTAACCACTTGGCCGCTCATGTGGCGGTAGATCGGCTCGAACACGGGGCTTTGCCGCAACCCGCTATCGCGATGCTGGTCAGCGGTGGGCATTCAAGCATTCTGCGAGTCAACGATCTGACCCACGATGTTGAGCCGTTGGGCGCAACCATTGATGACGCTGCGGGTGAAGCCTTTGACAAGGTTGCGCGACTGCTGGGTCTTCCTTTTCCTGGTGGTCCACATCTTGATGTTCTCGCGCGGGACGGTGCTGCCGATGCCATTGCGTTTCCACGTGGGCTCACTGCCGCCCA
>CALQPL010000066.1 GCA_943332445.1 Bifidobacterium breve | reverse complement strand
GAGGTCAGCCAGGACAGCAGCCTGCGTCGCGTTCGCATCTGCATCTGCATGGAGGGCACGAACATCCCAACCTGCAATAACCGAACCAGCTGCGGTGGAACCTCGGGTAAAGGGTGCTGACCCTGGGGTGGCTCGTTCCGGCGCTTCGTCAGCGTGCGTGTATAGCGGTGACAGGGTCACGCCATCGGCCGTGGTGGTCGTCAATCGTCGCGCGAAGGCGCGGTCTAGTCCAGCACTATCCAGGGACCCGGAACGGTCTAAAACCTTGTTGACCAGGGCTCGCCAATCCGCGAGGGCGGGAGCGTCCAGGTCAGTGTTCAGCGCGGGCGCGGATACTGGCAAATCCATGCCTTCAGCGTATTCGCGTCTAGCCGGCCACAGCCCTACGGGTCACCTACGCTGACAGGGTGAGCGGTTCTAACCAGTTTCGGCGCGCCTTTGTGGTCGCTAGCCTCACCGTTTTCGCTTGCATGGCACCTCTCGCCGTCCCCAGCTTCGCTGCACCACCATCTACGCAACCACCCACCCCGAGCACGATTGGCGGTGCGGCCCTAGGTCGCAGTGGCACCTTCGTTGGGGGTGGCAATGGCGTCACCGCGTTGCCCAAGGTCACCATGGAGTCGTTCGTTGTTGCTGATGCCAATTCCGGAGCAATCTTGGCGGCACGAAATGCCCACAAGAGGCGACCCCCGGCCAGCACCCTGAAGACCCTGACCGCTTTGACCATACTTCCGCGCGTCCGTGTTGACGAGAAGTACCAAGTCATCCCCGCAGACACCTTTGTTGAAGGTTCCAGAGTGGGGCTCTTTCCGGGCAGTCACTACACCTTGGACAACCTCTTTTATGCACTTTTCCTACCGAGCGCAAACGACGCTGCCAATGCGATTGCTCGCTCGCGCGGCAGCATCAAAGGCACCGTGCGACTGATGAATGAAGAGGCACAGCGTTTGCAAGCTTTTGACACCACTGCCAAAAATCCCAGTGGCCTTGATGCTAAAGGGCAGCTGTCTTCGGCCTACGACTTAGCGCTCTTTGGTCGCGAAGGTCTAAAGAATCCTGACTTTGCGCGCTATGCCCGCACTGTGCGAGCGCGCTTCCCTGACAAAGAGCCTAAAAACCCCAAGGTCAAACGCTCGAGCTATCAGATTTATACCGAGAATCGGCTGATGGCCGCCGGTTACAAAGGCATGATCGGCATTAAGACCGGCTACACCACAAAGGCACAGCGCACATTCATCGGAGCGGCTGAACGTAATGGCCGGCGCATCCTGATCACGATGATGGCTAACCAAGAACCCACCAAAGTTGATGCCAAGTTGCTCTTGGACTGGGGTTTTGTCAACGCAGCGCGGATCTCCACGCCCGTTGGGCAACTCGTTGATCCGACCGGCCCCGCCCCTACTTACACCCCGCCACCTAGCCCCACGGCGCAGCCGTTGGCAACACCAACTACTGCATCAAGGGCCACCGATTCAAATCCACAAACCCCATCAGCGGCTAGTCAGTCTCGACGCACCTCACCCGCACAACTGTTCGTTCTGGTGTTTGGGATTGCTTTCGCCGGATTCCTTGCACTCATTGGCTACTTCAGCGGCGGCACCAACTCTCGGCAACGCACTGAGGGTGGTTCAGGCCGTTAGGCCGTAACAAATCCCAGTCGGTCATAGACCATCGCTAGCGTCGGTGCTGCTACCTCGCGAGCACGTGTGGCACCTGCTTGCAACACCTCGTGGAGTTCGGCTGGATGCGAGAGCCAGTGGTTGACCCGTTCTTGGAACGGCGTGACAAATTCGACAACAACATCGGCGACTTGGGCCTTGAGATCGCCGTAGCCCGCTCCGTCATAGTGCGCGACCAAGTCAGCAATCGAAGTACCGGTCAGCGCAGACTGAATCGTGAGCAGGTTGCTCACTCCCGGCTTATTGACTTCATCAAAGGAGATCTCGCGATCACTATCGGTAACGGCCGAGCGGATCTTCTTAGCAATAGCCTTGGGGTCGTCCAGCAATTCCACTAGACCAGCCGAACTTTCAGCGGACTTGCTCATCTTTGACGTCGGGTCTTGTAAATCGAGCACCTTGGCAGTGGCCTTAACGATCCGAGGCTTCGGCACGGTAAAGGTTTCACCGAAACGAGCGTTAAACCGCTGAGCCAAATCACGCGTGAGTTCTAAGTGTTGACGTTGATCTTCCCCAACAGGGACTTCATCGGCTTGATAAATCAAAATGTCAGCGGCTTGCAAGATGGGATAGGTGAATAGGCCAACGGATGATCGGTCAGCACCACCGCGAGCCGACTTGTCCTTGAACTGCGTCATGCGGCTGGCTTCGCCAAACCCCGTGATGCACTGCATCACCCAGGCCAATTGGGCATGTTCTGGCACCTGGCTTTGGACGAACAACGTGCAACGCTCCGGCTCGAGACCAGCGGCTAGGAGTTGGGCCGCGGAAATGAGCGTGCGTCGATGGAGTTCTTCTGGCTGGTAGTCAACGGTGATCGCGTGCAGGTCAACCACGCAATAAAAGGCGTCGAAATCATCTTGGAGCTGCACCCACTGGGCAATGGCGCCGAGGTAATTACCCAGGTGGAATGAATCCGCAGTGGGTTGGATACCGGACAGGACGCGGGCCTGCTTGCTGGCAGCTGGACTAGGCATGGTCGTTATTGTCGCTGATGGAGTCATCAACTGGTGCAGCAGCCACGCGAATACGGGCTACTCGGCGACCATCCATCGAGGAAACCTCAAGACGCCGGCCTTGCTCCTCCACCACATCACCGACGTGCGGAAGTCTGCCCAAGGTCGCCACCATGAAGCCAGCGACAGTTTCATACGGCCCATCAGGCAACGTCATGGACGTATCGCGCATGAAGTCGTCAATGTTGAGTAGTCCATCCACTTCCACATCACCACCGGCCAAGGTTCGTGTATCAGCCGCCGACGAGTCGTACTCGTCTCTAATATCGCCCACGAGCTCTTCAACCAAATCCTCGAGCGTGACGATTCCGGCCGTGCCGCCATATTCATCCACCACAACGGCCATGTGAGCGCCCTCATTGCGCATCTGCGTCAAGGCGGGCAACAAGTTCTTACTCCCTGGCAACTGCAAGATCTCTCGAACCAAATCCTCTACCCGCAACCGCGTACCTGCATGGGCAGGATTGAGAAGGTCGCGAACGTGCACAAAGCCCACCACATCATCGACGCCTTCACCCAACACTGGATAGCGCGAATGCGGAAGTTCCACGATGTCGGTTAAGGCCTTGGCCACAAAGGTGTCGGCTAACAAGAAATTGACTTCGGTTCGAGGAACCATGACTTCCCGAAGGCGGGTGTCACCAGCGGTGAATACATCGCTGACGATCTTGCGCTCCTCGCGCGACAGACCGGTATGCGTCGAGAGCATGCCTTGCAGTTCTTCTTCGGTGATTGCAGCTCGCTTCTCATTCGGATTCCCACCTAGCGCTCGCACCACAAGGTCCGTGAAGATTGAGAGCAGCCAAATAACGGGTCGAAAGATAGAGGCGATGCGGTCAATGGTGGGAGCCGAAGCAAGGGACAAAGCTTCAGACCTTTGCAGAGCCAACCGCTTAGGGACCAGCTCACTAATCACCAGGGAAATAAAAGCGATAACCAAGGTGACGCCGATCAGAGAAAGCGCATTCGCCCAACTCTGCGACATCCCCTGAGACACCAAGGCCTCCCCCGCACTGGATGCCAACGTTTCTGCACCGTAAGCCGCAGACAAGAAGCCAGTGAACGTCACACCGATTTGAGCCGCAGCCAAAAATCGGTTCGGGTTGGTGTGGAGTTTGGCCACCTTGGCCCCGCGGCGACCTCGAGACTTCAAGGCCCGAATCTGGCCTTCGCGCAAAGACAACAACGCTAGCTCAGAGGCAACGAACAGTCCTCCGACGATCATCAAAATCAGGACGAGGAGGACGCTGACCAACACAGGGTTCACGGGACTACATTCCCACAGATCGCACTACTGACCAAATGTGGCGATTACGGGCGCGTGGTCTGACCAACGCGTGTCGTAACTTGGTGCTCGACCTACCACCACTTCGCGACATTGAGCCGCGAGAGCTTTGGTCGCTATGAGGTAATCAATCCGCCACCCGGCGTCGTTATCAAAAGCCTGACCGCGCCACGACCACCACGTATAGGGGCCGGCAACCTCACCAGCAAAGCGTCGATGCACGTCCACCCAGCGATCACGTGCGAACCAGGTGTCAAAGTGTGCGCGTTCATCCGCAAGGAATCCGGCCTTCTTGAGGTTGCCCTTCCAATTCTTAATGTCGAGCTCGGTGTGGCCCACGTTAAAGTCACCGGTCACGATGACCTGACGCTTCGTTCGGCTCGCACGCGTGCCCAACGCCGCAAGTCGAGCATCCATGGCATCAAGGAAACGATACTTCTCGGCTTGCTTGAGTGGTTTGTCCGCATCACCGGTGGGCACATAGACCGAAACAACGGTGAGCGGGCCCACAGGTGAATCAAGGTCAACTTCGATCCATCGTCCCTGGTGATCAAACTCTTCGCTGTTAAAACCCACGCGCACAGCACTGGGTTGTTCACGCGAGAGCACGGCGACCCCGCTGCGGCCTAACTCTGACGCAGGGCTGTGCGAAACATGCCAAGTAGCAAATTCACTTCCCGCGATGGCCTCGTGGAGCTGCTCATGCGTTGCCCGCACTTCCTGCAAGCACATGACGTCTACGCCGGCCGATTCCAGCCACTCAACACCACCATTTTTCTTGGTGGCGCGAATGCCGTTCACGTTGACCGTGAGGACCTTAAACATCAACGCACCTGAAGACTTAATGACTACTTAGCCATGGCCTTTTGCAGGTTTTCGTCGATGGAGGCCAAAAACTCCTGCGTCGTTTGGAACGGCTGGTCGGCACTGATTAAAAGCGCCAAGTCCTTGGTCATCTTGCCCGACTCGACCGTTTCAATGCAGACGCGCTCGAGAGTCTGAGCAAACTCGCTGACTTCAGGGGTCCCGTCCATGCGACCGCGGTAGTCCAGGCCACGCGTCCACGCGAAGATGGATGCGATCGGGTTGGTGGACGTGGGCTTGCCCTGCTGGTGCTGACGGTAGTGACGCGTCACCGTGCCGTGAGCGGCTTCGGCTTCAACCGTCTTGCCGTCCGGAGTCATCAACACCGAAGTCATCAATCCCAACGAACCAAATCCCTGGGCAACGGTGTCTGACTGCACGTCACCGTCGTAGTTCTTGCAAGCCCACACGTAGCCGCCTTCCCACTTCATGGCGCACGCGACCATGTCGTCGATCAAACGGTGCTCGTAGGTCAACCCAGCCTTGTCAAAGTCAGCCTTGAACTCAGCGTCAAAAACTTCAGCGAACAAGTCCTTGAATCGACCGTCATAGGCCTTCATGATCGTGTTCTTGGTGGACAGGTACACCGGAACGCCACGGTCCAATCCATAACGCATGGATGCGCGGGCGAAGTCGCGGATTGAGTCGTCAAGGTTGTACATCGCCATGGCCACGCCACCGCTGGGGAAGTCATAGACGTCGAGCTCCATGGGCTCGCCACCATCAGTTGGCGTGTAGGTCAATGTCAATGAGCCAGGACCGGGAATCACCGTGTCAGTGGCACGGTACTGGTCACCAAAGGCGTGGCGACCAATGATGATCGGCTTAGTCCAACCGGGAACCAATCGAGGAATGTTGGAAATGACGATGGGCTCACGGAAGATCACGCCACCGAGGATGTTGCGAATGGTGCCGTTGGGCGACTTCCACATCTTCTTGAGACCAAACTCCTCGACGCGCTCTTCATCGGGAGTGATAGTCGCGCACTTAACAGCCACGCCGTAGAGCTTGGTGGCTTCGGCCGAGTCAATGGTGACCTGGTCATTGGTTGCATCGCGGTTTTCAATGCTCAAGTCAAAGTACTTCAGATCAATGTCGAGGTAAGGAAGGATCAACTGCTCCTTAATGAACGACCAGATGATGCGCGTCATCTCGTCGCCATCCATCTCAACGACAGGGTTCGTTACTTTGATCTTGCTCATGAGTGCGTGTCCTTAAGGGTGTGCGAAGGAAAAATTAGATCAAGCCAAGTTCAACAACAGCGGCACGCTCTTCCAACAGTTCGGCGTTGGATGCGTCAATGCGAGCCTGCGAGAAGTCGTTGACTTCCAGACCCTGAACCACTTGCCACTCGCCGCCCACTGAACGAACCGGGAACGAGGTGATGATGCCTTCAGGAACGCCGTATGAACCGTCAGAGGCAATGGCAGCCGACGTCCAAGAGTCAGCCGGAGTGCCGTTTACCCAGTCGTAGATGTGG
>CALQPL010000065.1 GCA_943332445.1 Bifidobacterium breve | reverse complement strand
CCGCAACTGCGCGGACACGTCGTCAACCAGGATGAGCAGTTCCTGCAGTTGACTATCACTTGACTCCAAAGCCGCATCGCGGCCAACGACGGCTGACAGTGCCTTATGGGCAGTGGCGATCGATGATTGCGCGTGACCGGTTGCCTCGTCATCACTTCCCTGCAAGGCAGCCAACGCGACCGAGGTTGCTTCCACCAACTCATCCACGTTTTCTAGACGCACTGCCTCTTGCTTCAGTTCCGCATCTTCACCCACGCGCGGGTTAATGGCGACAATCAACTCCAGTCCAATGACTGCTTCTTCACGACGAGCGAGTAGCTGGGCTGAGTTCTTGGTCGCTTCCAGCAGCTGCGCCTGAATGCCTTCACGCTGAGTCCACACCTCGCGATGTTCCGCGACGCGTTGTTGATGGTCAGAACCTGCTGATCGATCCAGAAGGTCGCGCTGCAAACTCGAGCGACGCAACAGCAACTGATCGGATTGCCCATGAATGGCCGTGAGTTCCTCACCCAACTGCGCCAGGGTTGTGGCCGGCACACTCGCACCGCCAGCAAACGCCCGCGAACGACCTTCGCTACTTACCGTGCGTCGCAGGACGAGTAGTTCGCCGTCAATTTCCCCGCCGGCCTCACTCACCCAGTCAACAACTGCGGTGGGCACAGCACTCCATATACCTTCCACCGCAAGGCGCTCTCCACTTACCTGCGTCGCCGGAACCTTTCCGCCGGCCAAGAGGGACAACGCCGTCAGGACAGTCGTCTTTCCAGTCCCAGTTTCGCCAGTGAGAACCGTCAGACCAGGTTTAAGTTCTAAGGCAACGTCATGAACGATTGCCGAACCGGAAATGCTCAGCTCATCCAGCATGTCAGCCTCGTCCGGTTCCTCGCCAGCCGTTAACTGGCAGATCGAACTTGTCCACGAGACGGTCCGTAAAAGGAGACTGCTGCAAACGGGCCAACGAAATCGATTGCTGGCCTCGTCGAACCTCCACGCGCGATCCTGGTGGAAGGTCAACTGATCGACGCCCGTCACAACACAAGACCGCGTCCACACTCGTCGCCAGGACTTCCAGTGCGACAACCGAATCCGGGCCCACAACCCAGGGCCGCGCAAAGAGTGCATGGGCACTAATCGGTACCACGAGCAATGCATCAACATTTGGCCAAACGACGGGCCCACCAGCGGAAAATGCATAAGCGGTTGACCCTGTTGGCGTCGCACACACCACGCCATCGCCACCCCAGCGCGACAACGGACGGCCGTCCACTTCGACAATCATTTCCACCATGCGTTCGCGGCCAGCTTTTTCTACTGTCGCTTCGTTGATCGCCCAGCCGCGGGCAATTTCAACTCCATTGCACGTTGCTACGACGTCGAGCGTGACCCGCTCCTCAACGATGTAATCGCCCGCGACCACCTGTGACACCACTTTTTCCGTGTCATTGCCTTCGGCCTCAGCCAAAAAGCCCACATGACCCAAGTTCACACCGAGCAAGGGAACGTGAGCCTCGCGCGTGACCTCAGCAGCACGCAATAAGGTGCCATCGCCGCCCAGAACCACAGCCAGGTCCGCGTTGGCTTCAGAAAGCGAAACAGGCACTACGCCATCAACAGCAAGGTCGGCCGCTTCGTCGGTCAGAGCACGAACCGTCAGACCCTTGTTCACAAAAGCTTGCGCCATCTCTCGGGCCGCCAGCAAGGCCACATCACGACCGGTATGAGCGATCAACAGCACACTCGAGGGCACGCGCGTTGGACTCACGACGGACCCTCCTCAATGGCTCGATCTAGATCAGACGGATTCAATGCTGGCGCGCCATGCCCCAACCACAAGAAATACTCCACATTTCCGGCAGGACCGGGCAAGACACTGGCCGTGACTCCCCTGACACCCCAACCTAACGCGAAAGCACTGTCAGCGATGGTACTCACGGCAGCGGCTCGCTGCGCTGGATCGCGCACAACCCCGCCGGTGCCGAGTGCCTCCTTGCCGACCTCAAACTGTGGCTTGACCATGACCACCACATCGGCGGTGGTTGAGCAACAACCCACCAAAGCGGGCAACACCAACGTCAGCGAGATGAAGGACAGGTCAGCCACGACCAGATCGACCAGGCCACCAATCTGCTCCGAGGTCAAGGTTCTTACATTGGTTCGATCAACAACCTCGACGCGATCCGAGCTTTGGATCGACCAAGCCAACTGGCCATACCCCACATCTACGGCCACAACGTGGTCAGCGCCACGGCGCAGCAAGACATCGGTGAACCCGCCCGTTGATGCGCCCGCGTCCAAGCATCGCTTTCCTGCAACGGCTATGTCGGGCCACACATCCAAAGCACCCGCCAGTTTGTGAGCACCCCGCGAGACATAACCCAAGTCAGCCTCATCGGACATCACCACAATGGAGACGTTGTCCTCGACCTGGGTGGCCGGCTTAGTCGCAATGTGTCCCTGGACTTTCACCCGTCCATCAGCGATCAATTCCACCGCCTGCTCACGCGAACGAGCCAAGCTCCGACGAACCAATTCGGCATCTAGCCTGCGTCGAGGCACGACGACACTCTCAGTCTTGGTCGAGTGTGAGCATCGCATCTTGCAGGGCGCGATGAACCTGGGTGAAAACAGCTGGGTGATCGCTCACCGGCAACTGGTCAAGGTCACGCAGTTCAGCAATGGCTGCATCAACACGAGGGTCCCCTGTTTGCACATCAAGCGGGAGCAAGCCTTGGCTATCCACGGACGCACCGGCATAAACCGCGGACGTGGCCTGCTCGGCCACAGCCACGACGGCTTCATTGCCTTCAGGTTCAGCCAGCAATTCCGTCTCGTCAACGTCATCGCTGACGACATCCTGCAATGCATCATGGTCTGAGACCGATTCGGCTGTCTCTGAGATCTCTGGGTTCCACTGGTTCACAGGCTCCACGCTATCTATCTAGTCCGACCACATCAACGACCTGGTCCTCTTGAGCCCACGCCGCTGCCGCTGCACACCGGACGCCGTCGACCCCATCAGCACTTGGCCCATGATCCTGAGCAGGTGCAGTCACCACAACCACTGAGTCCTCCACACGGGCGGACCACCCGCGGTGTTCCCATCGCTGCCCTGAGTTCGCAATGTCGCGAATAAAGACCTGCTCGGTCACGAGCCCTTGCAAGTCGGCAGCAATGAGGTCAGGACGCTGGCCTACTGATGCCAGAACCGCTTGCTTGGCTGAACAAATGCCAGATAGAACCAACAAGCTGGTCAATCCCGCATTGACGGCTCCGGCAATATCGGTGTCCAACCGATCACCGATCACCAACGCATTCTTGGATTGAAAGCGATCAATCGCGTTGCGGTACAACGTCGGTTCGGGTTTGCCCGCAACCAGCGGGGTCACGCCACTGGCCTCTTGCACAGCGGCGACAAAAGCACCACTTCCGGGAGCAATGCCTTCAGGTGTGGGGAAGGTGCGATCAGTGTTGGTGGCAACGAACAAGGCGCCGGCGGCAACCGCGTAACTTGCCTCAGCCAGATCTCGCCACGAAATATCGGGACCAAAACCCATCAAGATCGCGACAACTTCTGGACTTGAGGGTGCGACCGCCCGCAAACCTGCGGCTTCCACCGAAGCGCTGACCCCTGCACCTCCAACAATGCCAACGGCCGAGCCAGCCGGCAGCCGATGTGCCAACAGATCGGCAGCTGCCATCGCCGATGTCACCACATCCTCGTTTTGTACATCAATTCCGAGGGACCGCAAATGATCGGCCACCTGTGAAGCGGGCCGACCGGCGTTATTGGTCACGAAAGCCGTGCGCAATCCCAAGCGATGGCTCTGGGCGATGGCGTCGACTGATCCCGGAACAGCATCCGGGCCGACATACACCACACCATCAAGGTCAACCAAGGCCAGATCAAATAGTTCGGCTAACAGGGGCATCACGCACGCTCGCTTCGCAGGCGATCACGCAGCTGTGCCAACACACTGGCGTAGTCGCGCAGATCAGGGCGTAAGGAAACAGCCTTGGCCTGGTAGTCGATGGCTTCTGTTACTCGATCCACACCCGCTAGACAGCGTGCAATCGCGATGAGGGCTACGTGATCCTCGGGTGTGCGGGCCACCAACGATTCACAGTGCGGCAAGGCCCGCGAAAATTCCCCATTGTCCAGGAGTGCAGCGATTAGCGCTGCGCGATAGGTGGGGTCTGGATCCGCCCCTACCGCCGCATCGAGGAACTCAACCGCCCGCTCTAACTCCCCTGCGTCATGGCTTTCGATGCCAGCCAAATACCACGTCAGTGCATCTGACGAGAGTGACATGAAACAACCCTTATCGACGAAGTGAAGACTCCATCATGTCGGATTGGACTTCAGGATGCGACTAGCTACCGCAATTTCCACATCCCAGCGACTACTGGGAATGGTGCCAGCCCGCCAGAAGCGACGCCTCATGTGCCCCTCAATACTGACTACATCACCGACCCGCCAACTCGCCACTTTGCGACGCAATGCCGCTGTCCATGCCGAACAGTCAAAGACATCGCTACGACCATCGGAGCGTGGAACGACCACACGAACGGAGATCACTTGCGAACCGCTGGGCAAGGTGACTACCTCGCCTACGCTGCTGATTCGACCAACCACCGCCACGTCGTTGACGGGTTCCCAGCCGTCGACCTGAGCCGATTCCGCTGCCGATCGAAGCCGAGAATTGCCTTGATTTCCTTGGGTTTTCTTTGATTTTGTCGTTGACGATGCTGCCACAATTCCTCCACTAGAACGCGAGGTTCACAGTGTGATCAACAGCGTTAGTGCGCTGGACGCGATGAGGCCGATATGTGGAAAAGAACTGCAGTGGACAAACTATTCTTCAAGGTCTGTGAAATGCACTTCGTCATCGAAACCACCAATGGCCGGTGGTGCAACTTCTCCCCCGAGGGCGACTAAGCGCTCCTCGGCGTCGGTGCCGTACTCCACGTCGAGCAGGCTCGCCTTTTGAAACCACGTGGCTGCTTCTTCAGTGCGCCCTAAGGCTTCCAACGTGTCGGCATACGCGTAACGCAAACGTGCGCCCCACTCAAGATCATCTTCGCTGAGCTCATTGCACTGCAGCGTCACCAGGGCTGCATCAATTTGATCCAAGTCACGACGAGCTCCGGCGGCAACAATGCGCATCTCAATGCGCCCGGCCTTAGTCAACCGCGCCACAGCCGGTGAACCAGCGATCTCAAGCGCCTTTTCCGGGCGCCCCAAACCCCGCTCACAATCGGCCATCACCGGCAAATTGTCTTCGGAGCCCGACATGCGTCGAGCAGCACGCAACTCGGTCAACGCACGGGCAAAGTGCCCTGCGCGATAGGCCGCGAGTCCCGCAGTTTCGCGAACGACAGCGATTCTTCCAGCGCGCCGAACAGCTGCCTGAGCATGCTCCCAAGCCAATTCCGGGTTGTCATCAATGTTTTGTCCCACCATCACCAGGTGGCGTGCTACCCAGCGCGCATTGTCTGCGGTTAATCCACGCAGGTCGCCAAGAAATACGTCTTGGTCTAATTCGTCACCGGTGACACTGTCGGGAAGGTCGGGCCACAACCGCTCATTGCGCGGTTCGATCCGGCGGTCGCTGTAGGCGCGATCTCCGCTCGTGCGACCTGCTTGGGGTGTGCGCGAGCGTGATCCGTCACGCGAATCACGGGAGGCATACGAACGCGAAGAACCCTCCGCGGGACGAGCAGATCGCGAACGATCCGAGGCACCCGGGGGCCGCTCAGATCGCGGACGATCAGAGCGTGAACGATCAGATGAATTGGACGGACGGTCCGTTCGGGGACGTCCTTGTGAACTGCCGCCTGACGACCCTCGATTGGGGCCAGGCTTTCGTGGTGGACGCGAGTTATTGGGAGGATTCGCAGAATCTGCCATAACGTCTCCCTTTTCCATGCCTTTGCTGGTGAGTACAACACACCCAACACCTATGTATTGAGGGCCGCTCTTACAGATGTAAGAACGGCCCTCAACCAAAGTATGTCCGGCAGCGTCCTACTCTCCCACTCCGTCACCAGAGCAGTACCATCGGCTCTGAAGGGCTTAACTTCCGGGTTCGGAATGTAACCGGGTGTTTCCCCTTCGACATGGCTGCCGAAACTCTATTGAGATATCAGTCGTTCCCGACCGTATCTCGAGAGCTGCACAGTGGACGCGTAGCATTTTTGTGGTCAAGTCCTCGGCCTATTAGTACCGGTCGGCTGCATGCATTGCTGCACTTCCACCTCCGGCCTATCAACCCAGTCGTCTAGCTGGGGGCCTTACCAGGTTAACCCTGTGGGAAAGCTCATCTTGAAGCCGGCTTCCCGCTTAGATGCTTTCAGCGGT
>CALQPL010000064.1 GCA_943332445.1 Bifidobacterium breve | reverse complement strand
TTGACTGGCCCTGCAACGGTCATCTTGTCCGGTGTTTCCTTGGGCATGGAGTCAGCTGTTTACTCGGCCCTCCTCATCGGTTCCGCTGTCTTTGGGGCTTACCTCCTTGGACACGGTGTGCTCTTGCTGTCGCTCTTCGCGGTGGCATTGGCCGGCACCGGATTGCTGACCACGGTCGGCGTCATCGTCTCGATGGACACCTTTGGTCCGGTTTCTGACAACGCTCAGGGCATCGCCGAAATGTCTGGCGACGTGGACGAGGAAGGCGCTGCCATCCTCACCAGCCTCGACGCTGTGGGTAACACCACGAAGGCCATCACCAAGGGCATCGCGATTGCTACTGCTGTTCTTGCAGCGACGGCATTGTTTGGTGCCTTCACGGATGCTGTGCAAAAGGCAGTCCAAAACGCCAACGTCACGCAAGCTCAAGATGAGGCCCTTAGCCAATACGAGCGCTTGCAGTACTTCGGCATCTTGAATGTCGGTGACCCAAAGAACTTGTTTGGTCTGCTCATCGGAGCATCCATCGTGTTCTTGTTCTCCGGTCTGCTGATCAACGCGGTAACCCGCGCTGCCGGCGCCATCATCTTTGAAGTCCGTCGTCAGTTCCAAGACGACCCGGGCATCATGGAAGGCACCAGCAAGCCGTTGTACGGCAAGGTCGTTGACATCTGCACGCGTGACTCGTTGCGCGAACTTGCTACACCTGGTCTGGTCGCGGTCATGACGCCAATTGCTGTTGGCTTCGGTTTGGGTATTGGTGCCTTGGGTGCCTACCTCGCCGGAACCATCGCCGCGGGCACCTTGATGGCTGTGTTCTTGTCCAACTCCGGTGGAGCATGGGACAACGCCAAGAAGTACGTCGAAGACGGCAACTTTGGCGGCAAGGGATCACCGGCACACGAGGCCACCATCATTGGTGACACCGTGGGTGACCCCTTCAAGGACACCGCTGGTCCGTCGATCAACCCCTTGCTCAAGGTAATGAACCTTGTTGCATTGTTGATTGCACCAGCTGTTGTCGCCCTTTCCATTGGCAGCGGCGCGGACGCATCCTTCCGTTACATCATCGCTGCGATCGCCTTGATCGTGATCGTCGCGGCGGTGTTTGTCAGCAAGCGTCGGAGCATCGCAGTTAGCGATAACCCCGAAGCTGGCCTCGACAACGAGGAAAGCGACGCGCTCGTCTAAATAGTTAGTCAGCAAGAGCCCCCGGCCATCACCGTTGTGGTGCCGGGGGCTTTTGCTTGCTTGATGGCCCGGCCTTTGCCTCTAGACCAGGTCAGGTCTGGGCTCTAGGCACGATTTAGGCACAACCGCCACGCCGAGGACACCCCCCTGATTGGCACAACACCCCTCTTTACCGTCACACTGCTCCACCGTGGCTACCTCTTCGAAAAAGACCGCACCCGATGGGTTGCGCCGACTGGTGATTGTTGAATCCCCAGCTAAGGCCAAAACCATCGAGAAATATTTGGGTGCCGGCTATGTCGTCGATGCCAGCGTGGGCCACATCCGCGACCTGCCCAAGAAGGCCGCTGACATCCCAGAGAAGTACAAGAAAGAGCCGTGGGCTCGCCTCGGGGTGGACGTCGATCACGATTTCGCGCCGATTTATGTCGTGGATGCGAATAAGAAGAAGAAGGTCGCCGAGCTTAAGGCGTTGCTCAAGGAAGCAGACGAACTCCTCTTGGCTACTGATGAGGACCGCGAGGGTGAAGCCATTGCTTGGCACCTGCTCCAGGTCCTCAACCCCAAGATTCCGGTTCGACGCATGGTCTTTAACGAGATCACACCTGAGGCCATTCAACGGGCCGCCACAGAAACCCGTGAGATTGATCAAGACCTTGTTGATGCGCAAGAGACACGTCGAATCCTGGACCGGCTTTATGGGTACGAAGTCTCGCCCGTGTTGTGGCGCAAAGTCATGTCACGTTTGTCGGCTGGTCGGGTGCAGTCGGTAGCCACCCGCTTGGTGGTTGATCGCGAACGCGAGCGCATCGCTTTTACCTCGGCGCGGTATTTCGATATTGAAGGTGTGTTCGACCCGGGAGCGTTTACCGCACGCCTGGTGACCGTTGATGCGGCGAAAGTTGCCACGGGCCGGGACTTTGATCAAAGCGGCCAGCTAAAAAACGCTGATGTGGTGGTGCTGGACGAGGCGACCGTCAACGCTTTGGTGTCCGGACTGACGGGATCAACGTTTGCAGTGCGCTCGGTCGACGACAAGCCCTACCGCCGTTCACCATCTGCTCCGTTTATGACATCCACGCTGCAACAAGAAGCCAGTCGCAAGCAGCGTTGGGGCGCTCAGCGCACCATGCGCGTGGCACAAGGCTTGTATGAGCGCGGTTTCATCACCTATATGCGAACCGACTCGACCACGTTGAGTCAAACCGCATTGGATGCAGCGCGCAGCCAAGCGCGGGAACTGTATGGACCCGAATATGTCAGCGAAGTTCCACGACGCTTTGACAAGAAGTCCAAGAATGCTCAAGAAGCGCACGAAGCAATCCGTCCCGCTGGTGATGTGTTCAAAACTCCAGCCGAGGTTGCGGGCGAATTAACCGGTGATGACTTCGCGTTGTATGAATTGATCTGGAAGCGCACGGTTGCGTCTCAAATGACCGATGCGATCGGTCGTACGGCGACGTTGCGCTTGGGTGCCAAGAGTGCCGACGGTAAAGATGTCGAATTTAGTGCGTCCGGAACGGTCATCACCTTCCGTGGATTTATGGCCGCTTATGAAGAAGCAGCCGATGATGAGAAGACCGATACTGATGAGGCCGAGCGTCGTTTGCCGCCGTTGAGCGTGGGCGATTCCGTCACTGCTTCAGCGCTGATTCCACAAGACCACAGCACGAACCCGCCCGCGCGTTACACAGAAGCAAGCTTGGTTAAAGCTCTGGAAGAACGCGGCATTGGTCGCCCGTCAACGTATGCATCCATCATGGGCACCATCCTGGATCGCGGTTACGTCAACAAGCGTGGATCAGCACTGGTACCGACCTTTTTAGCGTTCGCCGTAACTCGTTTGCTCGAAGATCACTTCGCACACCTCGTGGATTACAACTTCACGGCAAGCATGGAAGATGGCCTGGACGAAATTGCATCAGGCAACGCGAATATGAAGCAGTGGTTGAGTCGCTTCTATTTCGGCGGTGATGACTTGGTCGGTCTGAAGACCTTGACCGGTGATCTGGGCGAAATTGATGCGCGCGATAACTCCACTTTTGCGGTCGGTGATCCCGGTCTGGGAATTAATCTGCGCGTCGGCAAATTCGGTCCGTACCTCGAACGCGAAACCGAAGGCGAATTGCAGCGTGCCAACGTGCCGATGGATTTGGCGCCGGATGAATTGACCGTGGAAAAGGCGGAGGAGCTCTTTGCCATTCCGTCCGGTGAGCGTGAACTCGGCGAGCACCCCGAGTGGGGCGTCAGCATCGTGGCCAAGTCGGGTCGTTACGGGGCATACGTCACCGAGGTTTTGCCCGAAGGTTCACCGAAAACTCTCAAACCACGAACTGCTTCTTTGTTTGCCAGCATGAATCTCGACACGGTGACCCTTGACGATGCACTGCGGTTGCTGTCGTTGCCACGCGTTGTTGGCGTTGACCCCAGCGATGAGCAAGAGATCACGGTTCAAAATGGCCGCTATGGCCCGTACCTGAAAAAGGGAACGGATTCACGCACCATTGCCAGCGAGGACTTGATCTTCGCCATCACGCTTGATGAAGCGTTGGCTATTTATGCTCAGCCGAAGCAACGTGGCCGCCGCGCTGCTGCACCACCGATGCGTGATCTAGGTATTGACCCATCAACAAGCAAGCCCGTGGTGATCAAAGAAGGCCGCTTTGGTCCTTACATCACGGACGGCGAAACCAATGCGACCGTTCCTAGTTCAGCCGATCCGATGACCCTGTCCGTTGACCGCGCGTTTGACCTCTTAGCGGCGAAGCGGGCAGCAGGCCCCACGCCAAAGAAGGTCACGGCCAAAAAGACCACCGCGAAAAAGACCGCGCGTAAGACCCCCACGCCACCGAAGTCCACCACTGCGCGAACAGTGAAGAAGAAGTCCGCCCGTAAGTCCTAAGTAGATCGCGGGGTGTCGTGGTCCGCGACTAAGGTCTAAACCGTGACCACCGAAGCCAGCTCGCTACCAACCGGCATCTTTGTCGTGTTTGAAGGTGGCGAAGGTTCAGGAAAAACGACGCAAATTGCGCGCTTGGCGGCCTTTATGCGGGCTAAGAATCTGACGGTGGTGACCACCCGTGAACCCGGTGGCACAGTCGTGGGCCAATCCATCCGCGCCCTGCTGCTTGACCCTGCAACCGGTGAGTTGTCCCCGCGAACTGAAGCGCTGTTGTACGCCGCCGATAGAGCAGAACACGTTGCCGCGGTAATTGCACCCGCCTTAAGCAACGGTGATGTAGTCCTGAGCGATCGCTACATTGATTCGTCGCTGGCCTACCAAGGGGCGGGACGCGAACTCAAGTTAGATGACGTTGCTTTGCTGTCGCAGTGGGCGACCGATTCATTGGTCCCAGACTTAACCGTGGTCTTAGACATTGATCCGCGCGTAGGGATGTCGCGTTTTGAAGGCGCCGATCGCCTTGAAGCGTTGTCACTGGACTTTCACGATCGCGTGCGTCAAGGGTTCCTTGATCTAGCGGCCCATGAACCCTCGCGTTATCTGGTAGTCGATGCAACACAGTCGCCCGATGTGGTGGAGTCGTTGATCCAAGCGCGCATTGTTGAGTTATTGGACCAGGCATGAGCGTTTTTGATGGCCTGGTCGGTCAAGAGATGGCGGCCCACGAACTCCAAGTAGCAGTCGGCGATGCGCAATTGGTGTTGGGCGGCGAAGCCGGCCCAGCTATGACGCATGCGTGGCTCTTTGTTGGCCCTCCCGGGTCAGGCCGTTCGCTTGCTGCTCGTGCATTTGCGCAAGCGTTGCAATGTAAAGAGGGTGGCTGCGGGCAATGCCAAGACTGCCTTGATGTCGCAAACCGCACGCACCCCGATGTCGTCATGACCGAACCCGTGGGTGTGCATTACGGAGTCGAAGACGTTCGCGAGCTGGTCGCACAAGCATCGGGATCCCCGATTCGCGGTCGGTGGCGCGTGTTTATTTTGGAGGATGCCGACCGCCTGGAGTCCCAGCAAATGGACTGGAAGCCGGCCAACGTTTTGCTCAAGGCCATTGAAGAGCCTGCACCCCACACGGTATGGATTTTGTGCGCACCCTCGTTGCAAGATGTCATCGCGACGATTAAGTCGCGCTGTCGAGTGGTGTCCTTGCGCACACCATCGGCGAGCGAAGTTACCGAAGTCCTGATCACCAAGTACGGCGCTGAACCCGAGCTGGCGGCAGCGGCAGCACGGATTTCGCAGGGCCACATTGGTCAGGCACGGCGCTACGTTCGCGACGAGGACACGCGTAACCGGCATAGCGATGTGATGAATCTGCCGGCATCCCTGACAACCTTGGATGCGTGCATTGAAGCGGCTGCACAATTTGTTGAAACCGCGGATGAGCGTATGAAGGACAGCGTCAAGGGCCGCGACACGCAAGAACGTGAGGATGTGCGTCAGGTGTATGGGGTGGGTGCTCGGGGGATTGAAGCCCGTGGAGTGTCCAAGGCACTCAACGATTTAGAAAAGACCCAAAAGCGTCGGGCAAAGAGAGTTCGGTCAGACGCAGTAGACCTTGCCCTTCTTGATCTGTTGTCGTTCTACCGAGACGTTTTGATGGTGCAGTGGGGCGCTGATGTTTCGCTGATCAATGAAGAGTTTTCTGCTCAGCTCCATGCCGCCGCCGCGGGTGCCTCGCCAGAGATCACCATGCGCCGGATCGAAGAAGTCCTACGTACCCGTGCCACGCTGTCAGGTAATGCAGCACCACGCTTGGTGCTTGAGGCGTTGTTCGCCACCTTGCGCGACCCTGCTGTTGCGCACTAATCAATACTGACTTTGACCCGCTGGGCGGTTATGGTCTTGGGGTGAGACGTTTCCCCCTTGTCGTCGTCGCGGGTTGCCTGCTGGCCTTAACCGCGTGCTCAACACCGCCCGCACCGGAACCAACGGTGACGACCTTGCCTGGTCCTACGATCACACCCACCCTGACATCAACGCCGACGCCCACACCAACGGTTCATGCTGCCCTCGCGCCGTTCATGTCGCAGAAATTGAAGTGGAAAAAGTGCGAAGGCGATCTTGAGTGCACGACGTTGCTTGTTCCGCTGGACTACGCGGCGCCTCAATATTCCAAACTCAAGATTGCGGTCATCCGTAGGACTGCAACGAACACGAAGAAGCACAAGAACGCCATCGTGGTTAACCCCGGTGGCCCAGGTGGTTCGGGCTTTGACTACGTCGCCAATAGCAGCACGATCGTCGGCTCGTCAGTGTCCAAG
>CALQPL010000063.1 GCA_943332445.1 Bifidobacterium breve | reverse complement strand
TCGTTGAGCTTGGCTCGCGCCACGAGTGCATACGAACCTCGATCAGTGACCAGCACGACCGCATCAGCGACATCGACCCGGCCGGGAAACCACACGACCGCCCACTCCTGCGTAACATCGGCCACCGCAACGTCGAGCATGAACCGCATCGAGTCCAAAAACGCCAACAAATCCGTGCGGCGATCACCTTCGGTGATGATCCAGGTCGTGGCTCCATCGTCGACCAACCAGAAGTGATGTTCCACATGCCCATGTGGCGACAACACCAATCCCTGTCGTGCTTGTCCTGGTTCTAAGTCTTCGACGTATTGACTAATGAGCGAGTGCAACCACGAAAGACGCTCCGAACCGGTAACGGCCAGAACCCCACGCTGAGACAGATCAACAAATCCATCACCTGCGGATAGGCGGCGTTGCTCTCCTAGCGGATCGGTGTAGTGCCAAGCAACACCGACATCGTGAGGATCGAGTTCAGGATCGATCGCGACCGCATCCGGCAGATCAAGCAAAGGGCTGCGGTAGGTACTCATCAACTCTGACACTTACTGCACAGTCCTTGGATGGCGAAGTGGTCAATGTCCACAGCAAACCCATGACTGGTCTTGAGTTCGTCGACCAAGGGATTCGCCGTGTCAACGGAAACTTCAAGGACTTCCTTGCACTTGCTGCACACCAAGTGCAAATGGCGATGATGATCCGCCAAGTGGTAGGTCGGTGACCCATGGCCCAGGTGCGCATGCCGGACCAGACCTATTTCTTCCAACACTTCAAGGTTGCGGTAGACCGTAGACAAGTTCAGTGAGGCGTCCACCGTTTGTGCGTGACGCAGGATCTCTTCGTGCGTTCCATGGCCTAAGCCGGCAACTGCATCAAAGACGGCCCGGCGCTGTGTAGTCACGCGGTAACCGTGCTCCCGCAATCGATCCTCAAGCAGATCCAGGCTCATGTGCTCAGTCTCTCACCTCACGGGCCGTAAGCCCACCTCTGGTGGAGGATTTAGCCGATGCGCTTGAGGCGAGCAGAAACGTGCGACTGCAAGTTTTGGCCCACACCCGCCATGTCATAGGCCCACATCAAGTCGCCCTCGACTAAGCCATACAGACGCACGCCCGCGTTGTATTCCTTGGACGTCACCGTGCGGGCAACAACATCGGTTTGTATTTCAATCTGTGCGCCGTTGACCGAGCCAACGTAAATCTCCACAACACCCGTGGGGTGAGCCATCGTGACTTCCAACTTGTTGTCCGGCTGTGGGCGCCAAAAACCTGATTCCATGGAAAGCGGTCCGATGGGGTTTCCGTCGTCATCGATCTTCCACGTGCGTGACCAGTAAGACAAGAAAGGTCGGCCATCGTGAGCGAACGTCACCTCTTGCCCAAACTGGAACGACTCCGTGGTCGGATATCCACCCACTCCTGCGCCAGCCCACGTGCCAATCAACCAGGCATAGGGAACAAGTTCCGTCGGAAGATCCGGCGTGAGCTCGAACATGGAAAACCCCTTCTCAACCGCTTTAGCTAACGACAAGGATTACTGATCAGAACGAACGAGTGTGACGATGAGGACGGCCCCCGCGACCGCAAGTGCCACAAGCCCGAGCACTAACACCACGCCACCTACCACAGATTGAGGGTAGTGGGCGAAGACATGGAATGTCCCAAGGAGTGGAAACAAAAGCCCCAGTCGGTCCCTGAACGGGATGACTGGGGCTTTTGCAACCTCTAAGGGTTAGGCCGAAAGAGCAACCTCGACTTCAGCGATCTGACCCAGACGAGCCACCACTTGGCGGTCCTCCTGTGCGCCGGGAGCCAAGGTGCGAAGCGTCCACGAACCAGGAGCTGCGAAGAAGCGGAAGTGTCCGGTCGCGGAAGTAGGAACCTCAGCGGTGAACTCTCCGGTCGCATCCAGCAAGCGGACATAAGCCCCACCCACTGGTTGGCCATCGCGTGAAACCTGGCCTTGGATCACTGTTTCTTTACTCATGTCGAGCCCTTCGATAGAAAGTCCACCAGCAACGGCGCCACACATCAGGCAGCGCCGCCCTCGGGGGTGCCAGCGATGTCGCCGAGTTGAACAGGTACGCCGACGAGTGCGCCGTACTCAGTCCAGGAACCG
Source organism: Bifidobacterium breve (assembly GCA_943332445.1). Classification (GTDB taxonomy): domain Bacteria; phylum Actinomycetota; class Actinomycetes; order UBA12327; family UBA12327; genus AcAMD-2. Next base: position 4,320 of record CALQPL010000063.1, on the reverse strand, counting down.
TCGTAGTTCGTCACGTTGCTCACACCGAGCAGCTCGTGCAAAACAAACCAGGTGTGTGCTGAACGCTCACCAATGCGGCAGTAAGCAATCGTGTCCTTGGCCAAGTCAACGCCAGCGCCTTCGTACAACGCCTTCAATTCATCGTCGCTCTTGAAGGTGCCATCGTCATTGGCTGCCTTGCTCCACGGGACGCTGGCAGCGGTAGGAATGTGGCCTGCACGCTGTGACTGCTCCTGCGGAAGGTGGGCTGGGGCCAACAAGCGACCGGCGTACTCATCAGGTGAGCGCACGTCAACCAGGTTCTGCGTACCAATGGCACGAAGCACGTCATCACGGAATGCGCGGATGCTCGTGTCCTGGGCCGAAGCCTTGTAGGTGGTGGCTGTGCGGGTGGGAACGTCAGCGACCAACTCACGGGCGTCCAGTTCCCACTTCTTACGACCACCATCGAGCAAACGCACGTCCTGGTGACCGTAGAGCTTGAAGTACCAGAAGGCGTACGAAGCAAACCAGTTGTTGTTTCCGCCGTAGATCACCACGGTGTCGTCGTTGCTGATGCCCTTGGCGGACAAGAGCGCTTCGAACTGCTGCTGGTTGACAAAGTCACGGCGGACTGGGTCCTGAAGATCAGACTGCCAATCGATGCGCACGGCATTGCGAATGTGGTTGATCTCGTAAGCAGCGGTGTCCTCGTCAACTTCGACAAGCACAACCTTGGGGTCATCAATGTGGGCTTCAACCCAGTCTGCATCGACGAGTGAGTCAGTGCGGCTCATTTTTCTTTTTCTCCTTGTAGGGAAGGGGTAAGTCCAGGCCTCGGTGGCCTCGACTGTGCGGGTTAGGAACGTGCAGCAGTACTTGCAGGGATGAGTCGCTCAGTTGAGCCACCCGTTACACGACGAATGATCAGGAACATTTCACAACCCAGGCAAAAACTAAACGCGGCGTTGAGGAATGCAGCAGCAAGTGCCATCGCGGTAGCGATGACTCCCAACGTGGTCAGTCCAGTGGCGAATCCCAGAGTGGCGACGACACCGAAAGCCAGACCCACACCTTGGGCAAAGCGCGGAGGCGCCGATGCTTCCAGTTCGGCCGGCGGGGCTAAGCGAGGTCGAATCACCTTCTTGAACACCAGGCCATACGGAGCTGCCTGCAAGCCAACGATGGCGCCCAGAGCAAAGACCACCGTCTGGAAGGCCAAGACCCACACTGACTGCGTGAGCAAGCCCAGCGCGAGAACGATGGTGGTGACCACTGCACCGAAGCGAAGGCCGCGAGGATCTACGTACATGTCATGTCTCCTGAAAGTAAAAACTGCGAATAGGGGAAGGAATCAACGTGCAAGGTCAAGGGCGATGACGGAGAAAGCCGTCGAAGGGAGTGGACCAAACCAGGCGCTGAGCGCGGGTTCGGTGAGCTCACCGCTTTAGCAGGGTTGACACAGGCAGGTAGACACGCGGCATAGGTCAATCGCGCGACGTTTGGTGAGTAACACCTGTCCTGACATGTCTATAAGGGTAAGCACTACGCGATTGAATTACTACACCGGTCTCAAGATTTTTCGCCTATCGGCCTTATTGCAATTGATTCGCACAAACTCACGCGTAAACGCGCTAGATCAACTCACCCAGTGCCGCGATCACGTCAGCTTTACGAGGAGCACCTGTTGCGCGACGGATGATGTGTCCGTGCTCGTTAACCACGAGCACCGTCGGTGTGCGGCGGATGTCTAACCGACGAACCAGATCCAATCGCGACTCAGCATCAATCTCATAGTGCTCGACGCCATCAACCATGGTGATGACTTCGGCCAAGATGCGCTTGGTGACCCGGCATGGCTGACAAAAAGCTGATGAAAACTGCACCAAGGTTGCGTTCTCGCCCAGCGGACCACCCAGGTCAGCAACCGTAATGTCACCGTGCGGGCCACTCAAGGTCGCGCTCACATCATCGGGGTCTTCCAATTCCCCTGGCGGAGCATCATCGGGAAGCGGAACGGGAGTGCCACGCTTCACGCGCTTCATGACCCCATCGGTGCGCTTGCGGTACAGCCCAAAAGCTGTCGCGGCCAGCAAGACGACCACGAGCACCAAGAACGCGCTGGACGATTCCACGTTCTCACCCAACCACAGCGGAGGCGAGTGCGAAAACCGGTCCGGCGCAAAGGAACACAGTTGTTACCGAAGCGAGGACTTGAGCTTGACTCATTGATTTCGTTCCTGCGCGTGTGGACACCACGAGCCACGCTGTGAGCGCAGTGGCACCGACGATGGCTCCGATGCCCGCATCGAGTGCGAGGTTATAGCCATCGGCGATCAACGAACCCATCACTGAGGCGATGGTTCCAGCTACGACCACACCAACAGCGGCAACAATGCGTTGTCCGCCTGAACGCTTTTCAACGGCTAGGAAACTCAATGCGACACCAGCACTCAGAAGGGCGCACGCCGCTACGAGCGGAGCCTTCAAGTACTCCGCACGGCTCAGCGGAATCCATACCGATCCGGCTGTCGCGAGCACGATCAATAAGACGTTGATGGACATGGTCTGCACAACTTTTTCTGGCTCGCTGCGTCGACTCAGTTGAGCCAATACGACGATGAATACGGCCAAGCCCAAAACGGGAGCAAGGTAAGCAACACCACCGGGGTCGTTGCCCCCCAGCTCACTCTGGAACAACGTTCCACCCACGGCGACCAAACCGGCGATGAAAAAGATTGACGCGGACAGTTCATCAACCAGGGGGAAAAGTCGTGGAATAAGTACCCACAAGAACACCAAACCCAAGGCGATGGCCAAAGCCATCGGGGCGGCACCGCCCGACCCGGCAAGCCCGAGGACGGCCGCTGCCAAGAGGAAGGAAAAGGCCGCGTTCATATGCGCATCGTGCCAGCCTTTGGAGCGAGGGTGTTGCCCACCGCGAGATCGGGTAGATTGAGGGCACTTACCGCGCCCCCAGACGGGAGGTTCACGCATGGCAGCCCTGCTCCTGCTGACCTCACGGATGCACGCCTCCACTGAGGTTCTCCCGGCACTGGGACTGTTAAGTCACCAGGTCAAGGTGTTGGGAACCGAGCCGTCGGCCTTGGTCGATGCTCCTCCCGCCGATGTCATCTTGGTTGACGCGCGCCACGAGCTTCCGGCCGCCAAAAGTTTGTGTCGGCTGTTGCGCGCTACCGGAGTGAGCTCACCTGTTTTTGTCATCACTACTGAGGGCGGCTTAGCTGCTCTGACCGCCGACTGGGGCATTGACGATGTCTTGATCGATACCGCCGGCCCAGCCGAAGTCGAAGCCCGCATTCGCATTGCCACGGGTCGCTTGGCCCTAGAAGCCGGCGAAGCCGTACCCCACGAAATCAACAGCGGACCGGTCACCATCGACGAGTCGAGTTACACGGCCAAGGTGCGCGGACGCATTCTTGATTTGACGTTCAAAGAATTTGAACTGCTCAAGCACTTGGCGCAACACCCGGGACGCGTTTTCACCCGCGCTCAACTGCTGCAAGAAGTGTGGGGCTACGACTACTTCGGTGGTACGCGAACGGTGGACGTCCACGTGCGACGTCTGCGCGCGAAACTTGGCACCGAAAACGAATCACTCATCGGTACCGTGCGCAACGTGGGCTACCGCTTTGTCATGCCACCTCGCACAGAAGACACCGCGCGCGCCGACGCCCCCTCACGCGTGTGAACCCCGTCGATTTCGACCTCACGATTGCCCGTCGTCTAGCGGGCGACGAAGTTCCTGCTGTCAATGCCCTCATCCAAAAGGTGACCGATGCCGACGGCGTCCGGCCACTATCTGAGCACGTGATGTTGCACCTTCGCTATGGCGGTGACAGCGATGTCATTCACGCCATGGCGTGGAACAAGAGCCGACAGCTCGTGGGATATGCCCACCTCGACGTGACCGACTCGGTCGAAGGCTCCAGCGTGGAGATGTGTGTCGATCCACAAGCGCGTGGTCTGGGAATCGCGACCGCGTTAGTGACCCGCGTGCAGTCTGAAACTCCCGATGCCAGGTTGCGACTGTGGGCCCATGGCGAAAACTCCGCGGCGATGGCTCTGGCCACGAGCATGGGCTTTACTCGCATGCGCTCTCTGGTTCAAATGCGCCGATCGTTGTTTGCGCCACTACCCGAACCTGAACTCCCCCCGAACATCTCGGTGCGCACTTTTGTCCAAGGACAAGACGAAGCTCAATGGCTCACTGTTAACAGTGCTGCGTTCGCTACCCATCCAGAACAAGGTGCTTGGGATCTGACCGCACTCACTACGCGAATGAACGAATCGTGGTTTGACCCTGAAGGTTTTTTCGTC